>NZ_FMWY01000001.1:0-201679 GCF_900103145.1 Nitrosospira sp. Nsp18
CACTCTTTACCATATCAAGGTCTCCTTTTCGGTAACCTTCAATATGGCGCAACGTTATTTCTCAGAATACCTTTCGGTTACATTTAATTCGGCGCAATTCGCAAATAATTCATTTTCGGAAATGCGCGAGTTTGTGAACTATAGTGATATGAATGTTTGATCCATGAGCGCAGAGGTCATCAACACTGCGATGGCACTTTCCTGCTCACTGTCAATCAACCGAAGCAATGATCAATAGTTATCTAATCTGGAGGAAACGACATGCCCCAATTGCTGGCCTCTGAATCCACTTCGTTTACATTGGACAACATGGGGAGGTTCCTCTGCAACACCTTGCAGGAAGCAGTCGATAGTGCGGCGCAAACCGTCGGTGGGCGCCAGCGCGGCTTTGATGTAATTATCATTGGCGGCGGCACCTTCGGCGCAGTGATGGCGGAACATCTTTTTATTACCGATGCCACGCGCAGCCGCCGGATTCTCGTACTCGAGGCAGGGCCATTCGTAGTGCCCGAGCACGTGCAAAACATGCCGTTTATGGGAGGTGCGCCGGATTTGCGTGTGCCATGGGTCAATCATCCCGCACTGAACTACCTCGGCCTGATCTTCGCTGTCGGAGGGCGCTCGCTGACATGGGGCGGGTGGTCGCCCGAGATGCTTGATGAGGAAATGGCGGCATGGCCACCAGCGGTAAAAACGGCGTTGCGGCCGCCACCTCCCGCTGAGGGTTATTTCGCACAGTCGAGCCGGCAGATTGGCGTAAAAGAGACTAACGACTTCATCTACGGGCCGCTCCACATTGCGCTGCGCAAACAACTCCACGCCGGGCTCAACACACCAGGCAATGAAACAGGGTTTACCTTCGCTCAGCTCCTTGAGCATCCGGCGGTGCGCTACCCCGACCCCGGAGAACCGCCGCTGACCGCAGCGCTGCTTCGTGACTGGCTGGGTTTGCCCAGCACCGACACCACTCCCGAGGCGGTCCTGCACGAACTTTTCAAACTTGAAGCACCACTTGCGGTACAGTCGACAACGTTGCCTGGATTCTTTCCAACCAATAAATTCAGCGCGATCCCCGGGTTGATCAGCGCAGCAAGGCTGGCGAACAAAGAGGCGGACGGAGTAGGACCGGTGGCGGACGCACGCAAGCGGCTCATGATTGTGCCAAACTGCCACGTACAGGAACTCATCACCGAGACGCAAGCCGATAATTGGGTGCGAGTGACGGGCGCGCGTATCTGGCAGAATGGCGCATCACGGGATATTCTGCTCGCGCCACCGCGAAACGGCAGGCAGGGTGCGGCGGTAATCGCGCTTGGGACGGTTGAAACCACGCGCGTAGCGCTGACTACCTTTCAGCAGTCTCTTGCTGGGCGCGCTGTGCAACGCATGGGTGAAAATCTTATTGCACATCTGCGCACCAACCTCACCATACGGGTACCGCGCGCGGCCATTGCGGCCAACCTGCCTGCTACGTTGATTCCTAGCCTCCAGGCATCGGCGTTGCTCATCAAAGGCAAGGCGCCCAATAACCGGACTTACCACTTCCAGATCACCGCCTCCGGGTTGGGCAAGCTGGGCAGCGATTCCGAAGCCGAGCTTTTCAAGAAAATCCCGGATCTGGAGCTCCTCGAAGCGATGCGCCGCGCGAACGATGCGACCGTCGTCATCACCATCCGTGGCATCGGCGAAATGACAACTCGCAATCCTGACAGCTTCATTGATCTTTCGACGCAGGATAGCGACTTTGGGCGCCCGAAGGCTGTTGTTCATCTCGGCAACGCCAAAGCCAGTCCACAGCAGTTTCCCGGCAGTGCACAGACCAACACTGATCGCGCCACATGGGATGCCATGGATGCGGTAGCCGATAAGATCGCGCTCATCTTTGCGGGCAATGAACCGTTCGAGATACTTCTGGCCAATCCTGACGGCGCCATTCCGGTACCTTCTGGTACCCGGGCGCAGCGGCTGGCCATACTCTCCGCGTTCAAGAACCGCCGCGACGACCTGGGTACAACGCACCACGACGCGGGCACGATGCGCATGGGCGACAACATCGCGGACGCTGTAACCAATGATTTTGGTCGTATCCACGACACCACCAATTGCTACATCGCCAGCCCGGCGCTCTTCCCCTCTCTGGGTTCACCAAACCCGATGCTCACGGGTGTCGCGCTGGGCCGTCGGACGGGAGATTTGCTCAACGGTGGCGTGCTCTTCAGCCCCGACCCGGTCATCAGTCCTCAGGACGAGACTGGTTTTCGCCCTCTCTTCGACGGCACGGCGGCAACATTCAAAAACTGGACGCTTGCCGGACCCGGCGGCGGTGGCATGCTACACCTCAACGGCGAGATGGTCAGCTATGGCGACGGTGCACTACGGCTGTTCTACTACTCCCAGGAAGCTTTTGGCGATTTCACGTTGCGCCTGCAGTTTTGCATCTTCGACGCCACAAACCACAACAGCGGCGTATTCGTCCGCTTCCCGCGCCCGACGCTTGGCCTGACCGCGGCTCTCCAAAATCGCGTCTCGCAGCAACCGTCGCCCGAACCTTCCTTCGATGCGTCAAATCCTGCCTGGAAACCTGTGATTGCTGGTTTTGAGGTCCAGATCGACGACAACGCCCGCGGGGATTCCGGCAAGGACTTTTATGGCATCAAGCCTGAGCCAGATGGGTTATTTAAAAATCGTACCGGCGCGATCTATAAAATTCAGGCTGGCGATAGGGTCTGGCACCTGAATTTCAACGAACCGGCCGTGCAGAACTATACGCCCGGCCCCGCGCTCGTTCCCGCTACCACCTGGTTTGAATATGAGATCGTCGTACAGGGCAACGACTATGTCGTCTTCCTTACCAATATCGAGACCGGGGAACGGAAGCAAACGACGATATTCCACAATACCGATGCAAACCGCGGCCTATCCCCCGGATTCATCGGCATCCAGGCTTATGCGGGCAGCACAGTCGCCTGGCGCCATGTCCGCATCAAGACCGCTTAGCCCATACCAGCAGAAAGCAGGGGGAAATTATGAAATCAAAAGCAACGATTCAGTTCCTCGGGGATTGGCGCGAGTTTCAGCATGGCATGATCGAGCGCAGTGGACGGCTCAAGGTCGAGTATGACATGCACAGACTACCGCATTGTTTCACGACATGGCATGGCGCCGGGCTCGGCGATATCACTGCATATATCCGGTTTCATCCTCGAGGGGAGGTCGTTAGCGGCAGTGTGATTGCCCCGGTCCGAAACCAGGAAAGCCCACCTGGCATGATTATCGGACATGTGCCTGCGCCATTTGAAACCGCGGTGCCGGATGACGCTGCACAGGCGGAGATCTGGTTCCACAATTTTTATCAGACCAGCACGCGTTGCGACGCTTGGGACAGTCGGTTTGGCTCCAATTACTGGTTCGAGATCGACGGTGCGCCGGCGCGAGCCCCGATGCAGCCGGTCGCTTATCGCAGCGGCGCGATAACAAGTCCGGAGACGGTTAATGTGCTGGAGCACAGTGCTGTCAAGGTCAACGTCTTTCCACCACTGCCGGAAGGCGGCCCCCGCCAAGGAACAGACTTGCAGACGATTCTGAAGGTGACCGCATGGGTCAGAGAAACCACTCTCGGCGCCAACGCATGGATTGACGTTCATACCTTTGACGATGGCGACAAGCTGATACATTCCGAAACGTTGACGCTGCCTTATAGCGGCTTTGGTCCGGTATTCAGTTACGAGTTCTCGGGCAAGGTCTATCAAGGTTCAACCGCCACCCCGGGATCCGTACAGCCACGACCCGACGCACGAAAAATCCAGTATCGCCTGTATTACGACATAAATTACCAGGTCTTCACTGACGGCATCCTGCATCAACTTCATCTTCCCGAGGATGCTGACACTTCGGCGCACTCAGCCCATTCAGCCCACTCCCACAAGACACCACATTGATGAACAGGCTGGCAGCGATGACAAAGCATTTAACGAAGACATGACTAATACATGACCATGCTTGAACAGGCTGGTGAATCAGGGATTTTCCTCAACCCCTTCCACCATCGTTTTCGCCACCTTTAGGCCCCCAGAATACAACCCACGTTCCAAAATCACTGGAAAAATTCTCGAACCGGTGCTCAACGTTGGCGGCTACAAACAGGCAATCGCCCGCCTTGAACGAATGACGATAGTCGCCGATAACAAGCTCACCTGTTCCTTTATGGATGAAGTAAACCTCATCCTGTTCATGCGGTGTCTGGGGATCAAGGTCCCTGGGCGCATAATACTCGACCGACATGCTGCCGTGAGCAAGCGCAACGGCGAATCGTTCACCCATGGGCCATTCTGCGGTGACAGGACCTGGAATGCGGGAAAATACTTCCTCAAACGTTGCTTTAACCTTCAATTGCCCTCCTCGCTAGTAGGACCGCGCTTAGTCATCCCTGACAGGCTCATCTGCGGAACTGCTCGGTATTTCCTGGAATCTACCGGTAAGAGACGCCAGGAATTGGCTATGGGTCGTCAGCACCTTATAAAGCGGGAACGCGAGAGCGCCAAAGATTATGCCCAGAAGCAAACCCGCAAACGGCGCTAAAAGGAGAACAAGAAGCGCTTTCCCCATACCGCTACTTTGAAAAGTGAAAAATGCGTTTAAGGGAGAAAATAACGTATTGGCACAACAGAATGCCAGTGAATTGAACTTTACGAAGGAAATGAAGTTAAGTTGTACGAGATATCTGCTCATTTATTTCTCTGGCAATGGGTTGAACCTTGCCGAAGCTCGGCCGCTACCGCTTCATTGTATGAAATAATCCGGGCCTGCGTGAGATTTATTCAGCGCTTTAATCAGATACTGCCCACAGTCCTGCAGATATCTGAAGCGCTTCCTGCCCCCGGCTCCAATGCAGGACATAACGAATGCGCGAATGAGAATGCCCGCATTTCAGGCGTCGCCGCGCACATTATGGCTGTCCCTCCGAAAGCGTAAAAATATTTGTGTTAGTCAGAAAAAATTCAATCAAGTTGACGCTCGACCAGCGAATGCTAGACTGGAACATGGAGCGATAATTTATCGTCTTTCATCCTGCTCGGCTACCGGTCTTTTATACCATGCACCATGCACGACAGTAGAGGCTGAGCAGATCCATATGACTTATACACTTTAGCAAAGAATCGCTTATTGCCGAGGGAATCGTTATGGAACAGCCTGCCGTCACCAAATTCGAGTTACCCAAGGACGTGATCGCGCTAGTGCCTATGCGCAACCTTGTGGTGTTTCCCCATGTATTGACGGCGATCACCGTTGGCCGAGCAAAGTCAATCGCGGCAGTGGAGCATGCTCTACACTCCAACTGGCCGCTGGGCATCGTTCTGCAAAAGGACGCGGCCGTCGATGAGCCGGCGCTCGACGCATTGTTCAACATGGGCACGATAATAAGCATCGTCCGGCATCTCACTTCGGCCGATGGACTGCGTCACGCCGTGTGCCAGGGTCTGGAGCGGTTTTGCATTGAAGAACTGGTCGAGGGCTATCCGTTTCTTGCCGCTCGAATACGGCGCATTGCCGAGCCGGCCGAGGTATCCACCGAGGCCGAAGCGCTGGCAATGCAGTTGCGTGAACGCACCGTAGAAATTCTCTCGCTGTTGCCTGGGGTGCCTGCGGAGCTTGCGCACGCGCTACAAGCTACACGGGCGCCGTCGCATCTGGCGGATATTGCCGCGAGCCTGCTCGATGCTGAAGTCGGTGAGAAGCAGATGCTGCTCGAAACCTTGAGTACGGAAGAACGGCTGAAAAAAGTGCTTCAGATCTTGTCGCGCCGCATCGAGGTGCTCAGGCTCTCGCAGGAGATTGGTGAGCGGACGAAAGAACAGCTGGTGGACCGCGAGCGCAAATTCTTGCTGCGTGAGCAATTAAAGACGATCCAGAAGGAACTGGGTGAAACTGAAGGAAGCGACCAGGAGATCACGGAACTGGATGAGGCTATCGCCAAGGCCGGCATGCCGGATGAAATCGAGGCCCAGGCGCGCAAGGAGCTGCAACGACTGCAACGCATGCCTTCGGCCTCAAGCGAATATTCAATGCTTCACATTTATCTTGAGTGGATGACTGAGTTGCCGTGGCGGCTTCCGGCTGACATGCCGATCGACCTGAATGCAGCGCGCGAGATCCTGGAAGCCGATCACTTCGGGCTTGAGCGCGTCAAGCAGCGCGTTGTCGAGTTTCTGGCAGTACAAAAACTGAAACCTCAGGGGCGCGCGCCGATTCTTTGTTTTGTCGGCCCGCCGGGGGTGGGCAAGACCTCGCTCGGCCAGAGCATCGCGCGGGCACTGCAGCGGCCGTTTGTTCGCGTATCTTTGGGTGGCGTGCATGACGAGGCGGAAATGCGCGGTCATCGCCGCACTTACATTGGCGCCATGCCGGGAAATATCGTGCAGAGTCTGCGCAAGGCCAAAGCTCGCAATTGCGTGATGATGCTTGACGAGGTAGACAAGATGTCCGCCAGTCTTCACGGAGACCCATCGGCCGCACTGCTGGAGGTGCTGGACCCGGAACAAAATTCGACTTTCCGGGATAATTATCTCGGCGTGCCTTTTGACTTGAGCCGTGTCGTCTTTATTGCGACGGCGAATGTAATTGACAACGTGCCGCCCCCGGTACGCGATCGCATGGAAATAATCGACATCCCAGGCTATACCCATGAGGAAAAACTTCAAATCGCGCTGCGTTACCTGGTGGCTCGCCAATGCGAGGGCAACGGCCTGATCGAAGGGCAGTGTGAAATAACAGTCGAGGCGTTGAATAGCATCATAGCGAATTACACCCGTGAGGCCGGGGTACGCCAATTCGAACGCGAAATCGGGCGTGTGATGCGTCATGCGGCCATGCGGGTTGCCGATGGGGCGCAGCTCAGGGTGCGCGTCGATGTTGCAGATCTGGATGGTATTCTGGGCCCTGCCAAATATGAGCATGAGATCGGCTTGCGCGCCAGCCTGCCGGGCGTGGCTACTGGCCTTGCCTGGACGCCGGCCGGCGGTGACATTCTTTTTATCGAAGCTACGCGGGTCAGTGGGCGCGGCCAACTGATTCTGACAGGGCAACTTGGCGGCGTCATGAAGGAGAGCGCTCAGGCGGCGCTCACCTTGGTGAAGGCGCTTGCGGGCGATTTGCATATTCCGGCGGCAATGTTCGACGGTGTCGATGTTCATGTGCACGTGCCGGCGGGAGCCATCCCGAAAGACGGCCCCAGCGCCGGGGTAGCCATGTTTATAGCGCTCGCCTCGCTTTTTACCGATCGGCCGATAAATCACGACGTGGCAATGACCGGTGAGATCAGTTTGCGCGGGATGGTATTGCCCGTAGGGGGAATCAAGGAGAAGGTGCTTGCGGCGCAGCGCGCGGGTCTGCGCGCGGTACTACTGCCGGCGCGCAATGAAAAAGATCTGCGGGATGTGCCCGAAGCGACGCGTGCCACACTGGAATTCGTTTTCCTGGAAACGGTGGATGATGCTATACAGGCGTCGCTGGGTCAACGGGGCACCGGTCGCCCCGCTTCCGAATTCAAGCTGATATAAGAAGTTTTTGAACCAGCCGCCTTCGGGCACCGAGCCCATGTATGTGATTCAATGACGCCCGAACTTGTTGTGCGGCATTCGCCTAGCCCGTTTCGAGCCCGACATCAAATGTTGTCGCGTACCCTTCTCCGGTTTCCAGAAGCGTAAGCATTAGCTGGTCTCCTCCTTCGCGGAATATGCTGTCGCCCTCATTTCTCGTTCTGGGCAGGTAGCCCCCTTTTCTTGCATACGCCCGCTGCCGTGCATACACCAGGTCCGTAATCGAGTCGTTGAAATAGAGCTGCGACGTAAACTCGCGGGCCCGCGCATATTCCGGGTCGGTACGTATTTTGAAATGAATATGAACAGTTCTGCCGGGATACCAGCCGGGGTAAATAGTGAGAAATCGCACGCTGCCGCTTGTGTCCGTCACTTGATAGCCGCGCAGGAATTTCTTGCCTACGGTGTTGAAGCTGCTATCCGTCACATCAGAATAGATCCCTTGGGCATCACAATGCCAAATATCCACAGAAGCGCCCGCAAGGGGCTTGCAGTCGATTCCATTGCCGGCCTTCGTACCTGTCCCTGCGGCAAAAACACGAATCTCAAGCGCGAGGGGCAGTCCCTCTTTTATCGATCCATCCGAAGGATCGGATCGAATATCCGAACGATGCAAATGCTCATCGACGAAGTAGGGACCTTCGGTCTGCTGAGGAGTGAGAACACATGAGAGGGTCCTGCGCACCGACTCGTTGGCGGACGAATATCCGCTGAACTTGTTTATGCCGGCTGCGCCGATCAAGGTGAGCATTTTCCGTCGATTCATGAACGATTCCTCGCAACTGTCGAAATTCATGCTTTTTCCATAAATTGATAGACAGTGGCATCAGCGGTGTTGTCGGTCGATATACGCTTTGATAGCGCCTCTGTCTCCGAGTTCATGAAATCGATTTAAATTCGGCATGGAGGTTATGAGGCTGGCGTATTTTGCGCCGCAGCGGCTTCATTGCCGTGTTTGTGGAACGAAAGCCTGCTCGTTAAATTGTTTTTTACCGAGGGCCATTCATGCTGAAGTATGGAATAGATAACCGTATCACGAACCGAACCGTCACGCATTATCTGGTGGTTGCGTAAAATCCCGTCCTGCTTGGCGCCTAGCCGCTCAATCGCCGTTCTTGAGGCCTGGTTAAAAAAATGCGTCCTGAACTCTACCGCGATGGCTTTTTTTTGCTCGAAGACATGTTCCAGCAACAAGAGCTTGCTTTCGGTATTTACCCCTGTTTTACAGGCGGATTTTGCATACCAGGTATAGCCGAGCATCGGCCGTCTGCTCTTTTCGTCCACGTTATAGAAGCGCGTGGTTCCCACTATCCTGTTCGCATTATTGAGCCGAACTGCAAACGCGATATTTCCGTTCCTGGCGTTTTCAACAGCTTTAGCTACATAGTCGCCGATTTTGGCAGGGGAGGGCACATTGGCAAACCAGAGCTTCCATAACTCTCCATCCATTACCGCTGCCTTTAACGGATCGATGTGATTGAAATCGAGCGGTTCAAGGGTTACAAGCGTCCCCTTGAGTTGTATATATTCAAGCCAGCTCATTTTCACATGCGTTCACATTGCCTTTCACTTACCCTGGGTTAACCTGTGCCGTATCAGTTTCCATACTTCACGCCTGAGGCCTGCTCAGCGGCTTTCTTAAAACATCGGCTTCTTTTTGGCTGCGTTATAGCGCTTTACACCGTTCACAATTTCCGCTTTTGCTTCTTTGACACCAACCCAGCCATTTACCTTGACCCACTTGTTGGGTTCCAAATCTTTGTAATGAGCGAAAAAATGCGCAATTTGTGAAAGCACCAGATCTGGTAAATCATCATGGGATTTTTTCTTGCGGTAGAGGCTGCACAGCTTGTCAACAGGCACAGCTAATACTTTGGCATCTTCACCGGCTTCATCGGTCATTTCCAACATTCCCAGAGCCCTGCATCGCACCACCACGCCGGAAATGAGCGGAACCGGCGAGATTACGAGCACATCCACCGGATCTCCATCTTCCGATAGCGTGTGAGGAATATAACCATAGTTGCAAGGGTAGTGCATCGACGTTGACATGAAGCGGTCCACGAACAATGCACCGGTTTCCTTGTCAACTTCATACTTGATAGGATCGGCGTTCATGGGTATTTCTATAATGACGTTGAAATCGTTGGGCACGTCGCGGCCAGAACCAACCCGGTCAAGATTCATTTGCGTTCCTGTTACTGATGGCTGAAAAGCCGCTATTATAACTATGAGCAGGCGGATTAACCCAGAAACCTCTGAATAAGCTTCCGTGTAGCGAATGACCGGCAACTGAGCAGATAAGCCCGGGAAATATTCACAGGTTTCCCAATGCCATTCCTATCGGGCACCAATATGCTATTCAATTTAAGCCTCGTGGCTATGGTTGGGTATGCCGTTTTCGCAGCGGCAATCTTTTTTGTGCAACCGCGTCTTATCTATTATCCGGAATTTGGGCGAAGCATTACCGGAACACCAGATGATCTGGGACTTGCCTACGAGGCCGTGGAGATCACTACTGCGGACGGCGAAATCCTGCACGGCTGGTTTGTGCCGGCTCCCGCCACCCCAACCGCAACCCCAGCCGCAACCGTTTTGTTTCTGCATGGCAACGCCGGAAGCATTTCACACCGCCTGGACTATCTGCCGATGTTTTACCGGCTCGGTTACAATACATTTATTTTCGATTATCGCGGTTTTGGCGAAAGTAGTGGAACGCCATCCGAGCCTGGCACCTATCTTGACGCTCAGGCCGCCTGGCAATACCTTATCGAAAAAAGAACTTTGCCGCCTGATAATGTCGTTTTATTCGGTGAATCCCTCGGTGGCGCTATAGCAGCGTGGCTTGCGGCAAACGAAAAGCCAGCTTTGCTGGTGCTGGCTTCCGCGTTCACTTCGGTACCCGACATGGCGGCAGAAATGTACCCGTTTTTGCCCGTACGGCTGCTGTCCCGTTTCGAGTACAACACGATTGACTACTTGCGAAATGTTACCTGCCCCGTATTTGTCGCTCATAGTCCACAGGACGAAATTGTGCCGTTTGCGCATGGCCAGGCGTTATACCAGGCAGCGCCCGATCCAAAACAATTTCTGGAGTTACAGGGCGGCCACAATAATGGTTTCATTTACATGCGGGACGAATGGGTGAACGTGTTGAATGAATTTATCGACAGATACGTGCCTGCACCTGAAGCGTCGGGAGGTTCGACAAACTAATATGGTTCCTGATCGCAGATCATGCTGGTAATCGCTCATCGCGGGTATCACGATGCGGTTCCCGAAAACACTATGACTGCTTTCGAGGCGGCGGTGGCGGTGGGCGCGAACGGCATTGAAACCGACGTGCGCATCAGCCTCGATGGTTTGCCGGTGCTGATTCATGACCGTATTATTGCCTCCGGACAAGCGGTGGCGGAGTTGATACGGAGCGACATCGAGCAAATCGCGGGGCACCAGGTGCCCACTCTGGATGAAGCGCTGGAACATTTTCCCGGCATCTTGTGGAATGTCGAGATCAAGGCAATAAAGGCGCTATCCTCCGTAATTGGCGTTATCAAAAAGCACCAGGCCGGTCACCGTATTATCGTCACGTCTTTTCGCCATGACCTGGTGGCGATCTGTGCATCGTCGCTCAAGGTCAATTGCGGCCTTTTGCTGGCGCATCGGCCGCGAACGCTGAGTTCGTTGCTGGCAGACTTGAACTATAACGGCAATCCCAGGATCAATCATATCGTATGGGATTATGATGTGCTGGACGGCGACCTGTTGAAACAGGCGTCGTTGGATGGTTTCCGCAATTTCGTTTATGGTCCCGTCACCAAAGCCGAGCACGACGATTGCCGGGAACTGGGCGTGGATGGGGTGATTACCGATTATCCGCTTCTGGTGCAAAATGCCTAGCACAGTCTTGCGGGCTTAAAGGAAATCGGCCGCAAAAGCGCACAGCGTCCATGAGCGGTTCATATTTCGCCGATTTTTCGACCAATAGAATAACTATTGACCTTCAAAATCCGCAAAATCTGCCCTCACCCATTGATTTTTCGCTGCGACTCTTCAAGCCCGACAGGACGCTGGCGCGGCTGACGAAACAGGACTTTGAGAATTACGCGCGATAAAATCATCATGTTGACTTCAGGTAATGCATGGTAACGTTAGCGTATGATTTATTTGACGATTTTTATGATCTGGCCAGCGGCGGGCTCTCCCTCGGGATACTGGCCGTTGAGCAAGCGTAAGTAGCTTTCGGCGTTAATCCCTAGGGGAGACTCTTTGGCCAGTCCGGCATAACTCAAGCCATTGGTGGCTTTGATGGTTAGGATCTCAAGTGCCTTGGCAGATTTTTTTTCCGCATCGGTAAGCGCACGAAAACTTTCAATGGTGCTGGAGATGGCATCCCGGTAGCGGGCGAAGGCGGCGGGGGAGTCACCTCGCCCCGCAACGAGATATGCCTTGTCTTCGTGATAAATCACGGCCGCCTTGAAGGGTCGCTCACCCTGCGCAATGGACGTTACGACAGCCACTGGCAGCCCATTATGGGTCATCGATAGAATTTCCGCAGGGGATTCAGGGCGAAAGCGCTCTTGGGCAAGATCGGCTGGCGCCCCGCGTTGATCACCAAGAGGTCCTAACACCACCATGGCCTCCCCATCGGGACTCACCGCGACAACTTCATCCGGCTTATTTCGGATACGCCAGCCGGATGGGAAAGATAGCCTGAAACCCATTTGCTTATGTTGAAACGTATTTCCTCGCACAACTCCCTGGCTGACGGCATCGCCGAAAATCATGCCTTCGGTCTGGTGCAGGAATTCCGCGCGGCGATCATCGATTTTTCCCGGCTGGACATATCGATTCGCTTCACCAACCACCTCCTGCAATCGCGTGTCGTTGTCGGGGTGAGTGGCAAAAATACCATGATAACGGCGCGGCTCGCGTCCTTCCTGCTTCGCAGCTTCGATATCGAACAGCTCCTGATTTTTCAGCACGGAAATGACTTTGATCATTGCTTGCGGATCGTAACCGCTTCGCGCAAGATACTCCGCACCCAGACGGTCCGCCTCCAGCTCGTGGCTGCGGCCGTAGCCTGAAAGAAGAGCGCTGCCAGTAATCCCGAGAAGGCTTTGAACGCCTTGTGCCAACTGTCCACCCAGCTGCGGCACGAATATGCCCGCTACCAGGCCGCCAACGGCGGCGGCAACATTGGCTGCAGTGGCAGCGCTATATTGCTGCACGCTATGGCGTGCCGTAACATGACCAATCTCATGCCCTAGCACGGCGGCAAGTTCCGCTTCGGAATTAAGATAAGCCAGGATGCCTCGTGTGAGGTAGATATGACCGCCAGGCAAGGCAAAGGCGTTTACCTCAGGGCTGTCTACGACCGTGAAATGATAGTCGAGCTGAGGGCGGTGGCTTTTCCTGGCAAGCTTCTGCCCAATCTCGTTGACATAATTTTGCAAAGCCGGCAGACCGCCATAAGTATTGTATGCCTTGCTTATCTCGATAGCGGCTTGCCGCCCCTCGCGCATCTCATCGGCTTCCGACATGAGCGTGAAATTCCGATTACCTGTAACCGGATTTACCGCGCACCCTGTCAACTGAATCAGGCAGCTGAGCGCGAGGGCCAATTGAAGCGCGGTCAGGATTCTCATCGTATTATTTTAATCGACTGCTGAAAATAAAAAAGCAGGCAGAAAAAAGAGCAGCTTGAAGCTGCTCTTTTTTCTGCCTGCTCTACCTCAGCAAGTCTCCGACGATCGATTTTATGCCGCTGGCTGTTTTTCGACCTTTTTTCCATATTTCTGGCGGAATTTTTCTACTCGCCCGGCGGTGTCAACGATTTTTTGCTTGCCGGTATAGAAGGGGTGGCAGACCGAGCATACTTCAATATGCAACGGCTTGCCCATGGTGGAACGGGTCTGGAATATGCTACCGCAACTGCAGGTAACGGTAATTTCCTGATAGTTTGGGTGGATGTTTGCTTTCATGGCGAATGTCCTTGAGCTGTGCCCGATCGGCAGGGGATAGCTGCGGAGCAGGAAAAACTCTTATTATCTTATAGTCCGGGGAGAGGTTGCAACAATGTATTCGATTAAGGCGGGGTTTTTGTTCCGGAAACACTATACCCGGCGCATGGAATCGAAGAAATCCGCGTTATTTTTCGTGGCCTTGATCTTGTCGAGCAAGAATTCCATTGCTTCCATGTCGTCCATCGGGTAGAGCAATTTGCGCAGCACCCAGATTTTCTGTAATACATCCGGTTTGATGAGCAATTCTTCCTTGCGGGTGCCGGAGCGGTTCACGTTGATGGCGGGGTAGGTGCGTTTTTCCGCCATGCGCCGATCAAGGTGGATCTCCATGTTGCCGGTACCCTTGAATTCCTCATAAATCACATCGTCCATGCGCGAGCCCGTATCCACCAGGGCGGTGGCGATGATGGTAAGGGAGCCCCCTTCTTCGATGTTGCGTGCGGCCCCAAAGAAACGCTTGGGGCGTTGCAGTGCATTGGCATCGACGCCACCGGTCAATACCTTGCCGGAAGCAGGAACCACGGTATTGTAAGCACGGGCCAGTCGCGTGATGGAGTCCAGCAGTATCACGACATCTTTCTTGTGCTCGACCAACCGCTTTGCTTTTTCGATCACCATGTCGGCCACTTGCACGTGACGTACCGCAGGCTCGTCGAAAGTGGAGGAGACTACCTCACCCCTGACGGAGCGGATCATCTCGGTTACTTCCTCGGGACGCTCGTCTATCAACAATACCATCAGAATGACGTCGGGGTGATTGGCCGCTATCGCATGGGCGATATGCTGAAGCATGACCGTTTTCCCCGACTTGGGGCTCGCTACCAGCAGGCCGCGCTGGCCTTTGCCGATGGGGGCAATGAGATCGATGATGCGGCTGGTAACGTTTTCCTCGGCTTTGATGTCACGTTCGAGCAGTAATCGCTCGGTGGGAAATAGCGGGGTGAGATTTTCAAACAGAATCTTGTGCTTGGAATTTTCTGGCGGTTCGCTGTTGACCTTATCCACCTTAACCAGGGCAAAGTAGCGTTCGCCATCCTTGGGAGTGCGAATTTCGCCTTCTATGGAATCCCCGGTGTGCAGGTTGAAGCGCCTTATCTGGCTGGGGGAGACATAAATATCATCGGGTCCAGCCAGATATGAGGTATCTGGAGATCGCAGGAAGCCAAAGCCGTCCTGAAGCACTTCCAGGGTGCCTTCGCCGTAAATGCTTTCCCCCTTGCGTGCCTGGTTTTTTAGTAAGGCGAAAATCAAGTCCTGTTTTCGCAGCCGGTTGGCGCCGTCAATTTCATTGGCGATGGCCATTTCTACCAGTTCGGTGACGTGGAAGTTCTTAAGGTCGGATAAGTGCATTGAGTGGAACTCGTGGGTGAAGAACAGGGACGTAAAGCGTCAGGACGCGTTGGAAAAAACTGATGGGGCAGAGCGAGAATTAGAAGCGGTAGATCGAATAGGATTCCGCTTGGGGAGGCGGTTCTTTACAAGATTAGCGATTTTAGATATGGCTGTCAATAAAAGCGGTAAGCTGGGATTTTGATAGCGCGCCAACCTTGGTCGCCTCGATATTGCCGTTTTTAAAAAGCATAAGCGTGGGAATACCGCGGATGCCATATTTTGGCGGGGTGGCCTGATTTTCGTCAATATTCAGTTTTGCCACTTTCAGACGATCTCCATATTCCTGGGCTACCTCATCCAGGATCGGCGCGATCATCTTGCATGGTCCGCACCACTCCGCCCAGTAGTCAACCAGAACCGGCACGGCGGATTGCAGTACTTCGGCTTCAAATGTCCCATCGGAAATATAAAGGATATGCTGGCTCATGTGACTTTCTCATTCAAGTTAAATAGATGCGGCTAATGACTACGGCGGGCAGGATCAAACGACATCGATGCGATAATGCTGAAAATGAAGAAGCTGCAGTTCAGTCAGGGGTCTGTGGCAATATCAGAAATTATATATTGCTTCTTTTCCGGATGCTTTGCTTTTGTATTTTTTATATGCTATCGAAAAAATGCACGAAAGGGAAGCAGCTTTTTCAAGAAAGACGGGTTTACGCTGAATCCGCATCATACCACAGCAGAAACCGCACAAGTTCGGTATGAGCGCCTGCCGTGTTTTCAACCGCCGTGTTTCAGGCCGTAGCTGGCTTGCTCCATGAATCCCGCAGTGTTACCGCTCGATTGAACACCGGTTTTCCCGGTTTCGTACTCTCACGGTCGGCGATGAAGTAACCGTGGCGTTCGAATTGAAAGCGGTCTTCCGGTTGAGCCTGATCGAGTGCCGGTTCTACATAGGCAGTGATAATTTTCTTTGAATTGGAATTCAGAAAAGTTTTGTAATTCTGTCCTCCCGCATCAGGATGAGCATGGGAAAACAGACGGTCATAAATTCGTACTTCGGCCTGCCGCGCATGGTTTGCCGAAAGCCAGTGTATGTTGCCCTTGACTTTGCGCTTGTCCGCGCCTGCTGTGCCGCTCCTGGTGTCGGGATCATAGGTGCAGTGAATTTCCATAATTTCTCCGGCGGCGTCTTTCACGACATTCACGCATTTTACGATATAAGCATAACGCAGCCGCACTTCCGCACCGGGAAAGAGGCGGAAGTAGCCCTTCGACGGTGTTTCCATGAAGTCGCTGCGCTCGATATAGATGATTTTTGACAAAGGCACAACGCGGTTTCCCCACTCCGGCTTCTGCGGATGGTTGGGCGCCATGCAATCCTCCTCGCTATTTTCCGGATAATTATCGATAACGACCTTTAGCGGTTCCAGGACAGCGAGTCGCCGGTGAGCACGTTCATTCAGGTCTTCGCGAAGGCAGTCTTCCAGCATACCCAGCTCTATCCATGAATCGGCCTTGCTGACGCCGATGCGCTCGGCAAAAAGTCGAATGGATTCTGGCGTGTAGCCCCGGCGTCGTACCCCCGCCAGCGTATTCATGCGCGGGTCATCCCAACCATCGACGACGCCCCCCTCAACCAGTTCGATCAGCTTGCGCTTGCTCATAACAGTATAGGTGAGATTCAACCGCGCAAATTCGATTTGCTGCGGGTGGCAGGGGACGATATCCGCCAATTGATCCAATACCCAATCATAGAGCGGACGGTGATCTTCGAATTCCAGCGTGCAAAGCGAGTGAGTAATTTTTTCCAGCGCATCTGAAAGGCAATGCGTGTAATCGTACATCGGGTAAATACACCATTTATCGCCGGTGCGATGATGATGAACATGACGGATACGATATATGACAGGATCGCGCAGGTTGATGTTGGGAGATGTCATGTCGATTTTGGCGCGCAAAACATGCGTCCCGTCTGCAAACTCTCCCGCTTTCATCCGTCGAAACAAGTCAAGGTTTTCTTCAATGACGCGTTCGCGATAAGGGCTATTCTCCCCCGCCTCGGTCAGCGTTCCGCGTAATGCGCGTATTTCCTCGGCAGTGAGGCTGTCTACATACGCTTTGCCCCGCTTGATAAGGTGTTCGGCAAACTCGTAAAGCTTATCGAAATAGTCGGAAGCGTAATGGAGGTGCCTGTCCCAGCTGAAGCCCAGCCATTTAACCGAATCAAGTATCGAATCGACATATTCCTGCTCCTCTTTTTCGGGATTGGTGTCGTCAAAACGCAAATGACATATGCCGTTATAATCATGGGCAAGGCCAAAGTTGAGGCAAATGCTTTTGGCATGGCCAATGTGCAGGTAGCCATTCGGTTCGGGCGGAAAACGGGTTTCTACGCGTCCGCTCCATTTGCCTGTCCTGTTATCTTCTTCGATGATATTACGGATGAAGTTGGAAACGGGCAGCGCGGCGGGACCGGTTGCAGGGTTATCTTTCAAATTAGCCTCTCTCGTGTCATTCATTATGCTTGGCGCCGATTCACCTATTATAGAGAGATTAGCGCATTACGCTAAATCGGATAAAAAACCTTCACGCCGATCAATGCGCAAGCTGTAGCGCAGGCTGGAAAGATTTGCACTACACTGGTTAATATGAAGCCGCTCACTTTTTCCATTCTGCGCCTGTTGAGCGATAATGAATTCCATTCGGGCGCTACCATTGCACAAACCCTGGGTGTTTCGCGGGCCAGCGTGTCCAACGCGCTACGAGATGTGGATGAAGCCGGTCTGACGGTACACAGGGTTCACGGCCGTGGCTACCGCCTGCTCGATCCGGTGCAATGGATGGAACGGGAGGTGATTCTGAAGCATCTCGGCAGCGAGGCGAACAATTTCGACCTTGAAGTGATGGATAGCATCGACTCAACCAACACTTTTTTGCTCCATGAGGCTTCGAGGGGGATAAATCGCGGCAGAGCGGGTATTCATGTGGTTGCGGCAGAATTGCAAACCAGCGGACGTGGACGGCGCGGACGGCAATGGCATTCGGGCTTGGGCGGTAGCCTTGCTTTTTCGATGTCCTGGCAATTTCAGCAGGGTGCCAGCTTCCTGTCCGGCCTAAGTCTCGCGATTGGAGTGGCGATCATACGCACGCTCGAGTCAGCAGGAATCAAGGACGCGGTACTCAAGTGGCCCAACGACGTCATGTACAACCTGTGCAAGCTTGCAGGCATACTCATCGAATTGCACGGCGATATGCTTGGTCCCTCCGCTGCCGTCATTGGCGTGGGCGTAAACCTGAAGCTGTCGGATAATATACAGGCGCGTATAGACCAGGGTGTGACGGACGTGTATTCGATTACCGGTAAAATGCCTGACCGCAATAAATTATTGGCTGCGCTATTGATCGATCTCACCGCTGCGTTGAGAGAGTTTGAGCGCCGAGGTTTTGCGCCATTCAAGGAAGAATGGATGAGCCACCATTTTTGTGAAAATAAGGCGGTCAGTCTTCGCTTTCCCGACGGCTCAAGTCAGGAGGGCACTGTACATGGCGTGGCGGATGACGGATCGTTGCTGCTGCAAACTTCAGCGGGTATTCGTAGCTACAGCGGTGGCGAGATTACGCTATGCCGAATAGCCTGAAACCACTTTTGCTGGCAGTTGATTCCGGCAACACTCATATCAAGTGGGGGCTGTACGATGGAGGCAACCCGCTGAAACAAGGAGTCGCGGCGCAAGGAAAAAAGGTATTGCTAGAGCGAGAATGGGAGGTTCTGGAGGAACCTTCGCGTATCATGGTGTCCAATGTTGCCGACGCACAGGCCAGGAGTGATCTGTCCGAGCTATTTGTTAGATGGAAAATTCAGCCGGAATGGATCCATGCGGTTGCTTACCAGTGCGGTGTGCGCAACTACTATGCGGATCCTGCCCAACTCGGCAGTGATCGCTGGGCGGCGCTGATTGGTGCATGGGAATCGGAACGGCAAGGATGCCTGGTAGTGGATGCCGGGACCGCAATGACTGTTGACGCCCTTACTGATACGGGTGAATTTCTTGGCGGCATTATTACTCCGGGTATTGATCTGATGCAGCAAATACTGATGAGGAATATCGTATCCCTGACATCCGGGGAGGGGAAATTTTGCGATTACCCCGACAGCACTGCAGACGCCATATGCAGCGGCACGATGCATGCAATGGCTGGCGCCATCGAACGGATGGCCGTGACGCTTGCAGGCACGCTGGGTCGCGTGCCTGACTGTATTTTAAGCGGGGGCTCGGCACAGCGGTTGCTGCCGCAACTTAACGTCAATGCCAAAGTGATGGATAATCTGGTATTGCAAGGTCTGCTGGCGATCGCCCAGGAGAACCCGAAAGCACCGCTGTAAACTCAGCTCTCATCCGCAGCAAGTTGGAAGCCTCTGAATAGGTCTCCTCCCTTCGTGCGATTTTTCGGTCCGTTCGTATCCTTGGAGACTTATTTGGAAGCCATTTGGAAATTTTGTTTTTAGCTGTCTGCGTTTACTCTTTTGGTTGAAATATGTCCGTTTTTCAGCATGCAACGTTTTATACCACTGTTAATCAGCTGAGCTGTTTGCCGGCGCCTGACGGGGTGGAGATAGCCTTTGCCGGGCGGTCGAATGCGGGAAAGTCCAGCGCAATCAACGCGCTGGCTACTCGTGGCCGCCTTGCTTTCGTCAGCAAAACGCCCGGACGCACTCAGCATTTGAATTTTTTTCAGCTGGGAGGCGGCCGTTTTCTGGTAGACCTTCCAGGATATGGTTATGCCAAAGTACCCATTGATGTGCGACGACATTGGGAGCACCTGCTCAGCACCTACCTCCAGACGCGGGAATCGCTCTGTGGAATGGTGCTTATCATGGATGTGCGGCACCCGTTGACGCCACTTGATCGCCAGATGCTGGCCTGGTTCGCGTCAACAGGAAAACCGGTGCATGTACTGCTCACCAAATCGGATAAGCTGACCAGGCAGCATGCGGAGAAAATACTCAAAGAGGTGCTGGCTTATTTACGTGAAGCTTATCCGCAATGCAGCGTACAGCTGTTTTCCAGTAAAACCAGGGAAGGGGTGAAAGACGCTACGGCCTTGCTTGGCACATGGTTTGGATTGGAAGCCGATTTGATCCAGGAACCAAAAGCCGTTCCAAAGCCAAAAATAAAAAACCCCCGGTTAAAGGGGAATAAAACCGGGGGCAAACATACCTTAATAGGGATTAAGGTACCCGCTCAGGGAGGAAAAGCGGGAGACAATTAAGCAACGTCTGTAAGTAAGATACAGAATTCGAGTACAAGTTCCCGTTTTTTCATTTTTTATCAATTTTCTTTTTTTTAGGTAGATCATGCCAGTTTTAAACCAGTTTCCACAGAAGAGGATGCGGCGCATGCGCCGCGATGAATTCTCGCGTCGCCTGGTGCGAGAGAATCGTCTGCATCCGGACGACCTGATTTATCCCGTATTTGTACTGGATGGAAAGAATCGGGAGGAAACTGTATCCTCAATGCCAGGTGTTGTGCGGCAAAGCCTGGATGTACTGATGCATCGAGCGGAAACATGTCTGCGGCTCGGTATCCCGGCTATCGCTATATTTCCGGTTATCGAGCCTGGCCTCAAGAATCTCACCGCCTCGGAAGCCTTCAATCCCGCAGGTCTTGTGCCACGGGTAGTGAGCGAGCTGAAGAAGCAATTTCCGCAGCTTGGCGTTATTACCGATGTCGCGCTCGATCCCTATACCAGCCATGGCCAGGATGGGTTGATCGATGCCCATGGCTATGTAATGAACGATGAAACTGTTACCGTGCTGGCACAACAGGCGCTGATGCACGCCCAGGCCGGCGCGGACGTGGTGGCGCCCTCCGACATGATGGATGGGCGCATTGCAGCAATCCGCGAGGCGCTTGAAGGTCAGAAGTGCACTCATACCCGTATTCTTGCTTATTCCGCGAAATATGCGTCCGGTTTTTACGGCCCTTTTCGCGATGCGGTGGGCTCAGCCGCCAATCTGGGCGCGGGTAATAAGAGTACATATCAGATGGACCCGGCCAATTCAGACGAGGCGTTGTGGGAAGTAGGTCTGGATCTGGAAGAAGGCGCGGATATGGTGATGATAAAGCCCGGGTTGCCTTATCTGGATATCGTACGTCGCGTAAAGGACCGGTTTGGCGTTCCCACTTTTGTCTACCAAGTAAGCGGTGAATATGCCATGCTCAAGGCTGCTGCGCAAAACGGCTGGCTGGACGAAAGAACCTGCGTCCTTGAATCATTATTGGCTTTCAAGCGTGCTGGCGCTGACGGCATCCTCACCTATTACGCCCTTGATGCGGCGGAGTGGTTGAGGAGCGCCTGAAGTATCGAGGAGTGATAGTAGGTCGGGCTCTGCCCGACATCGTTTCTTTGATTGTCTTTCTTTGGTTGTCGGGCGGAGCCCGACCTACCTATTTCTTGGGTTGGCGTGAGGTATGGGCCTCATCATTTCACGATGACAAAAATCACGGTGACAAAAACTCCTTTATCACGTCTTCCACCGATTTTATAGCTTCATCCACCTTATTGTCTGCTTCGGGCGGTAGTTGCTCCTCCAGGAAATATTCGGTCATGGCGCCGTGGGCTTCCCTCAAACCGGTTTCAGGGTTGATTTTTGCTGTGGTGATGCCGGCAGGAGGCGTATAAGCCGCTGTCGGGACGCCTTTCAATGCCTTGCTCATATAGCTCATCCACATCGGCAGGGCAGCCCGGCCCCCGGTTTCGTTGTTTCCCAATGATTTCGGGTTATCAAAGCCGATCCAGGCAATAGCGACCAGGTCGGCCTGGTAGCCACAAAACCATGCATCGACATAATTGCTGGTAGTGCCGGTTTTTCCAGCCAGATCGGCACGGCCTAGCTGTTTTGCTCTAGTCGCGGTTCCCCGCTGCACCACATCCCGCATCATGCTGGTCATAAGAAAGGCGTTGCGCGGATCTATGATTTGCTTGGCGCTTTCCCCCGCCAGTACAGGTTTTGGCTGCTCCAGTATATTGCCTTTCTCATCCTCGATGCGCTGGATGAAATAGGGTGTTACGAGAAAGCCTCCATTGGCGAACGCGGCGTAACCCACCGCCATCTGTATCGGAGTCACCGAACCGGCGCCCAATGCCATCGGCAGGTAGGCGGGGTGCAGCTTGGGGTCGAAGCCGAAGCGGGCAACATAATCCTGCGCGTATTGAACGTCAATTGCCTGAAGAATGCGAATGGAAACCAGATTTTTGGATTTGGCAAGCGCTTCACGCATGCGTACCGGCCCCTCATAAGTGTCCTCGAAATTTCGTGGGTCCCACTGATCGCTTCCTGTTTCCTCGGCGGTAAAGGAGAGTGGCGCGTCATTGATGACCGTGGCTGGCGTAAAGCCTTTTTCCAGAGATGCGGAATAAATGAACGGTTTGAAACTGGAGCCCGGTTGGCGCCACGCCTGTATAACGTGGTTAAACTGACTTCGGTTGAAGTCGAACCCGCCTACGATGGCTCGAATTGCCCCATCATGCGAGTTTATTGCAACCAGCGAGGCCTCGACCTGAGGAAGTTGCACGATATGCCACACGCCTTTTTCGTTCTTCCGTATCCGGATTAGCGAGCCCGGACGAATATATTGCTGGCCAGAGCCCGCCTTGCTGTTGCTGGAAAGGGATTTCTGGGCGAACTTGAGACCATCACCGGTCATCTCGATGATTTCGCCGCCCCTTCGGTACGCCTTGACCGATTTCGTGCTGGCGGCCAGCACTACGGCAGCCTGGATATCGTCACTGTCGGCCACTTCTTGTAACGCATCTTCCAGAATCTCTTCGCGATCCAGGTCGGCTTGCGCCAAATTGATAAATGCTTCAGGGCCGCGATAACCATGTCGGCTGTCATAATCCATCACGGCTTGCCGCACCGCCTTGTAGGCTGCGTCCTGATCCAGCCGTCGTATCGTGGTATAGACTTTGAAACCTTTAGTATAGGTGTCTTCATGATGGCGCTCATATACCGCCTGACGTGCCATTTCTGCCACAAAGCCTGCGTGCATTGCAAATTCCTGCGATTCGCGCTTGACCTGCAACGGTTGTTTTTCCGCTTCTTTGAACGCGGGACTGGAAATATAGCCGAGTTCGTGCATGCGCCGGAGGACATAAAGTTGCCGCATCTTCGCGCGCTTGGGATTGACTACCGGGTTAAAGCGTGAAGGCGCCTTGGGCAATCCCGCGAGCATTGCGGCTTCTGCGAGGTTGATCTTGTCCAGGTTCTTGCCGAAATAGACCTGCGACGCGGCAGCAAAGCCATAAGCGCGCTGCCCGAGATATATCTGATTGAAGTAAAGTTCAAGAATCTCGTCTTTGCTCAGGCTGTGCTCAATTTTAAACGCCAGCAAAGCCTCGCTGAATTTCCGAGTGAGTGTTTTTTCCTTGGTCAGGAAAAAATTACGCGCGACTTGCATGGTAATGGTGCTGGCCCCTTGCCGGGCACCGCCGGAAGTGAAATTCGAATAGGCCGCCCGCAATATGCCGGGATAATCCACTCCGCCATGCTGATAAAAGCGGTCGTCCTCAGCGGCCAGAATCGCCTGTTTCAGGCGCTCCGGGACCGAACTGATTTTAACCACCTCGCGGCGCTCTTCGCCAAATTCCCCGATCAGGAGACCTTCAGCGCTGTAAACCCGTAAAGGGATTTTCGGACGGTAATCGGTCAGCGCTTCAAGCGAGGGCAATGTGGGAATGGTAACCAGCGCGGCAAAGCCGGCTAGCAAGACTCCAATAAGACCTAGCGCTAAAAATGCGGCGAGCAGGTAAACCCACCAACGTGCTAGCATGTAAGAAGAATTTTGAAAAAGAGAGTTAAGACGAACATATGCAATTATAAGGTATTACGTGAAGCAATGCGGTAGAAGCGAACGCTGGGAACGCTAGGGCACATTTTGAAGTATTTTTCAGGGAAGTGAGGCGGGAGGTCGTCAAATTGCAGACTTGTCCGTTTACGAGGACGCAAAGGAAACTACTGCCGGATTTTTAGTCAGGGCGACCAGTACGATATAAAGAAAAGTCAACTGAGCCGCGATCCACGCATACATTCTCGCTTTACGGGTTTTGCCGAATTTCAGCGCCATCATCCCCAGGCCGATATAAGCAAGCAGACCGATGACTTTAGCGCTGAGCCATGAATCATGTATCGGATCCTGGTGAATACTGATGGCCAGCATGATGGCACTCGTCAGCAGTACGGTATCCACCACGTGCGGTGTAACTTTTACCCAGCGCCGCTGCAAAGCGGATGATTCACGCATTTTCCATATGCTGCGCAACGAAAACAACAGGTAGCTGATTATCACGCTGGTGACATGAATCATTTTCAATGCTGCGTAACTCATGCTCACTCTCCGCTCAACATCCAGCCGTGGCTCCCCGCCACCGCTCCCGCAATAGTAATAAGGCTTAAACAAAGCAATATCCAATGCATGCGCCGCATCCGGTGAAAAGTCTTTTCGGCGTCGTGTTGCGCCGTTTTCGGGGTCCGTTTCCGCAATACCAGCGGTTCCACCACAAACAACATCAAGGTAAAGATTAGCCAGACCAGGACCATGGCATGCATCCACCAGAAGCCCAGTTCGGCAAAACGGCTCCATGCGTTCAGAAAATGCACCATGTAGAATCCGCTCAAACCCACGAGCACCGTGACGAAGCGAGCCTGAGGTGCAAAGCGGCCTTCGATACGCGCAAAAAACTCCGTTCGTTCGGATGCCGATCTCATCTGTGCCATGGCTGGAATCAGCACGGTAGTGACCATCGCCACGCCACCAATCCATAGCACAACGCCCAACACATGGACCGCTCTGGCAAAAGCGAACTCATCCATAGAAATAATCCCCCGATCTTTCCTGCTCGAAACGCTTATGCAAAAATGTTCTCGATACCCATGCCAGCACCAATATGACCAGGATTCACCCCTGTTGTCTGCCTGGGTTGCTACTCCTGACCCACAGGTTGTTAATGCTTGTGATTGAGTTTGGCAGCCTGGACGCTAAAATGTTCAAGTATTTCACACATAAACATGAAGCGGAGGCGCCGCCTTGGCTGGATTTTCGTCCCTTTGCTTATGTACTGTTTCAGGCGTGCCGTATACGGGCCCTGCTATATGCGCTTTCAGCGCCTTTTCTCATTGAAGGAGCGGCGCAACCGGCTATGTTTGACCAAAACAGGATTAATTAAGAGCCTCGCAATCGAATGCATCGCAGCCGGCAAGATCCGATTTGCCGCAAGCGGGAACTTGTGCCGATAGTTGGCGCAAAGCGCTGCGCAAACCTTCTTCCAGAGTGGGGTGATAAAACGGCAATCGCAGCATATCATGTACCGTGAGCGAACGCTCGATGGCTAGCGCCACCAAATGTGCCATGTGTTCCCCCGCGGGGGAACACATTTCGGCACCGAGTAGCCGGCCGCTTTCCGGTTCGGCATAAAGACGTAGGATGCCCTTGTTGCGCTGAGCCACCCTGGCGCGGCCCTGATGTTCAAAACGCGCTTCTCCCGTCAGTATCGTATCGCCGTCGAGCGAATCGAAGCGCGTGCCTGTCATCGCAATGCCCGGATCGGTGAAGACTATCGCAAGTGGGACCCGGCGCTTGAAATACAGGGGATCACGCTGAGTCGCGTTGACTCCGGCGATATATCCCTCATCCGCTGCCTCATGCAGAAGAGGAGTGTGGTCGTTGATGTCGCCAGCCATGAAAACCGGCAGATCGGCTATTTGCATAGTATGAGGATCGACTGAAGGCAGCCCCTGCTCATTGAGTTCGACACCCAATGTTTCCAGCCCAAGGCTGTCGATATTGGGCCGACGGCCCAGGCTGACGAGAACGCTGTCGACCATGGCCTCTTTACTTCCGGCATGTACTTGCATACCGCCGTTAGTTGCGCGTAGCTCAGCCTTTTGCCCCAGATGAATGGGAAATTCCTGTTTCAAAAGTTCTATCGCCGCGGCATTCACGCTGGGGTCTTTCAATCCCGCAATCGAGATTTGCTCGCCAAACGCCACGACATCCACGCCCAACCGGGAAAGCGCCTGGGCCATTTCCACGCCCACCGGGCCCAAGCCTATCACTGCCATGCGGGAAGGCAGCGTTTGCTGTTCGAATAATGTATCCGTAGTGAGCAATTGCTTCCCGAAAACCCGCCATGGCTCAGGCACGACCGGGCGTGAGCCGGAAGCGATGATAATGCTGCGTGCGCGAAGTTCACGCCCGTTTACTTCCAGCCTTCCTGGTCCAAGCAAGCGCGCACGACCGGAAATCGCGTGCTCGCCCAGTGCTTCGGAAATCTTCAGCGTGCCGGCAACAAAATCATCGCGTAGCCGGCGTACCTGCCACAGCGCAGCAGGAATGTCAAGTGTGAGAGAACTCGCTTCCCGAATACCAAATTCCTCAAACGTGCTGCGAGAGTGAAAGGTATTCGCTGCCTCGATCAGCGCTTTGGAAGGCATGCAACCCACCCGGGCACAGACCGTTCCCCATGGTCCATCGTTGATGAGGATGAAGTTGGATGTCTGCTTCTTCACTTCATTCAATGCAGCCAGACCCGCAGTGCCGGCCCCGACAATGATGACATCGTATGATTCATTCATGGCGGCTTCTCCGGCAATATAACTGCATTGAACCTAAGCGACTGGAGGTGGAAGGGCAAAAAACATGACATGGTGGCTGGCCAAGAGCTAGCTCAGCGGCTGCCTAAGGTAACTTGTAACTTCAAATAACCCCAGGTAACGATAAGTGCGGCGAGTATGAACCGAAAAGCCCGCTGAGGTAACCAGTAAGCCAACGCTGTTTCGCAGACACAATCCCTGCCATCGCCCTATTGCCCGGCATTATGTCCCGGTATAGCGTTAAGGCGACCTTGCAGGGGCTCCTGGTCTTTTAATATATTGCCTAATCTCCTGGCTCCGCCTGGTTAGCCTTTTCGCCGGTTGTTTTGGGCTTGAGTCTTGCAGAGAGCCAATCACGCGAGATTTTTTGCGCTTGCAAAAGTTGCTTGGGGCTAAGAGCGTGCATGATTTCGTCCCGAGCCGTTACCGCTTGCTGAACCCCGGCGGCAGCGGCGAGATTCAGCCATACGTAGCTCTGTACCTGATCGACAGCCACGCCATATCCGGTGCGGTAGATGAGGCCTAGCTCATACTGTGCCGGGCCGTAGCCTTGTTGTGCTGCCAGTTTAAGCCACTTCGCAGCCTCGGCGAAATCCTGAAGGGCGCCATTTCCAGTCAAATATAACAGGCCGAGCTTATACTGCGCATCGCTATCCCCCTTCTCAGCACTCTCTTGATACAACCGCACCGTAAAATAATGATCATCCGCCGGACCTGGTGTCGCAGGAGAGGCTGGCCCTGTGTTACGCGTCGCTGCCGTTCCGGCAGGAGGTTTGACGCCGGTGGTCGCCGCATTCAAGTGTTCTTCATGATCGCGTCCGGGGTTGCCATTGCCGGGAATAGCGGGATTCTCCAGCTCGATTTCAGATACGGGCCCGACGTAATAGTCAGCCATGTTCTGTTCTATGACTAGCCAGACCAACGCAATCAGTATCGCACCCACGGTTAGGGCAGATCCCACTGCAACATAAGCATGGGGGTTTCGCACCCAAAAGCGTTGTCTGCAATCGCGGCAGCGTATAGGCCGAAGGAACAGCATGGACACTGTCCGTTCCCCAGGCCGGGCACGAGAGCCGTGCGTTTTTTTACTTCCGCACTTAATGCAATTCGGGTGCATAATATTTTGTATTGTTGCTGTTCTACTCGAAAAGTGAGGCGTTCCTGTATCTTGCACACTCTATGGAGTCTAAGTAGTGGCTGACCTAACGTCAACCCGGGCAGAAAGCCCAAGCACATCTCTATGCAATTAACTCCCTGATGAGTTCGGTTGGCTGCGCATCCATTCCCAACCTGATCCAGCGCATCTGAATGATTTCAGTATCAATGTCGATATGGATTACCCGCTTAAATGCCGGCGCCGCCGTCATATACCTCATTACGTATTTGCGCTTGCGAGATAATACTGCCGGGCGGAATGCTGCGCGTAAGCCAGACGTTGCCGCCGATGGTCGAGCCGCGCCCGATGGTGATACGGCCAAGAATGGTGGCGCCAGCGTAGATAATTACATCATCCTCGACAATAGGGTGCCGAATGTTCCCTTTTACCAGCGCACCATGCTCATCCGTGGGGAAGCGTTTTGCGCCCAGCGTCACGGCCTGATACAGGCGCACGTGTTCGCCAATGATGGCGGTTTCGCCGATGACTACACCGGTGCCGTGATCGATAAAAAAACTGCCTCCAATCTTCGCCCCTGGATGAATCTCAATACCAGTGGCGGAATGGGCGATTTCCGAAATCATGCGTGCAATCAGCGGTGCGCCCAGACAGTGCAGTTCATGCGCGAGGCGATAATGCGTAATGGCCATAATGCCCGGGTAACAGACCAATACCTCGTCCAGGCTGCGGGCCGCCGGATCGCCCTCGTACGCTGCCTGGATGTCGCTTTCCAGCAAAGTTCGGATATGGGGTAATTGCCGGGCGAACGCCTGGGTGATAGCCGCGGCCTGTTCTCGATCCGAATTGCTTGCGGTTTCCAGGCCGGAAGTAAAGCGCAGTTCACGGCGCACTTGAACCAATAGTTCGCGGAGCGTGACATCCAACGTGTGCCCGACGTAATAATCGACACTCTCATTGGTGAGTTCGGGTAAGCCCAGGCGGTTCGGAAACAACACGGCGCTCAACCCATCCGCGATCCCGACCAGTACCTTGCGGGAGGGGAGCTTGGGCGGCCTGTCGCGCCTCTGCCGGTTTTCCAGTGATTTCACACGCAAGGC
Source organism: Nitrosospira sp. Nsp18 (assembly GCF_900103145.1). Taxonomy (NCBI): domain Bacteria; kingdom Pseudomonadati; phylum Pseudomonadota; class Betaproteobacteria; order Nitrosomonadales; family Nitrosomonadaceae; genus Nitrosospira; species Nitrosospira sp. Nsp18. The sequence goes on from NZ_FMWY01000001.1 coordinate 28,827, forward strand.
CCGTAGCTCGGCCACAACCTTGTCGATTTCCAAACCTGCCCCTTTCGATGATGAGTATCCTGTCTTTCCTGATTTTGCCATTATTGCACCGCACCCTGGCCATCAAGCACATCCTCGAAGAGAATGGAACTCAAGTAACGTTCTCCCGAATCGGGAAGGATTACGACGATGGTTTTTCCTGCGTTTTCCCGACGCTTGGCATAGCGTATAGCCACCGCCACAGCCGCCCCGCATGAAATTCCGGAAATAATGCCTTCTTCGCGGGCAAGGCGGCGGGCATAGCGCAACGCATCTTCATTGCTGACCTGCTCGATATCGTCCACCAGCGACAGGTCTAAATTCTCCGGAACGAAACCGGCGCCAATTCCAGGAATTTTGTGCGGTCCGGGTTTCAGCGGCTCACCCGCACGTAATTGAGTCAATACCGGACTGGCGGATGGTTCAACCGCAACAGAAATGATCGTTTTCCCCTTTGTATTTTTGATGTAGCGCGAAACGCCGGTTATAGTACCGCCTGTACCCACGCCGGAAACAAAAATATCAATGGCGCCCTCGGTATCATTCCAGATTTCCGGCCCGGTAGTGCGTTCATGGATGGCCGGGTTGGCTGGGTTGTTGAATTGCTGAAGCAATACATACCGGTCAGGATCAGAGGCAACAATTTCCTCGGCTTTCAACACGGCGCCTTTCATTCCCCGTGCGCCTTCCGTCAATACCAGTTTTGCCCCATAGGCGCCAAGCAATTTACGCCGTTCCACGCTCATGGTTTCCGGCATGGTCAAGGTCAGCGGTATGCCGCGGGAGGCCGCAACGGAAGCCAGTGCGATGCCGGTGTTGCCGCTCGTCGGTTCTACCAGTTCTGTTCCCGTATGGAGTAGTCCGCGCTTTTCCGCGTCCTCGATCATCGCCGTGCCAATTCGACATTTTACGGAATAAGCAGGGTTACGTCCCTCGATCTTGGCCAGTACCGTTGCGGGAGCGCCGTCGGTAATGCGGTTAAGCTGAACCAACGGCGTATGTCCGATAGACAGCGAGTTATCCTTGAACCAACGCGGCATGCTGCGACTTCCTTCAGTATGGATTCCGGGCCAACCTGCTCGCGAATATGACGCACGTGAGGATGGGGCATGTTTGGAAGACAAAACTTAAAATCGTTTCAATCTGCCCAACCCGTTCGAGATAGGCTTTCTTGCAACCTGGGTGATGACGCAACCGGAAGCTGCGCGTCCATCAGAACAGCAGGTTTAATGTTTATTCAAGACGTATTGATTATAATACTTGGTTTATCGCAGGGTTTACGCTGTTTTTCCTATAATATCCGTCTGAAATCATTGAGTTATTTTAACATGAGTATAAGCGTCGGAGTAACCATTTGGCTGAGGTTTACCGGAGGACGCAGGCGAGGCCCAACTCTTCAGGCACTACTTTGATGCTTGCAGCCTGCTCCGGAAACGAGAGCACTTATTCAAGCCGTGCGTCCAGCATCCGCAAGTATTGTAAACCAGGAACGGCGCTGCTTCTTAACGCTGATACTGCATTGAATCTCATTAACGCTGACACTGCATTGAATCTTAAAGAGAGGGCAGGATAATGTTCGAGTCTTCATGCAACCCTTATTCATATCGACGAAGATGACCCCACGACCTATAAGGCACGGCGTGAGTTTTATTGATCTCCCGGCAGTCAAGACTGCTCAGGGCGCGGTGCGCTTGCCTGGCTCTAAAAGCATTTCCAACCGCATACTATTGCTTGCTGCATTGGCCGACGGCGCGACAGTCATACGTGATCTGCTTATTTCCGACGATACGGCGCGGATGCTGGAGGCACTTGAGGCGCTGGGTGTGCCCATCGTCCGGATCAATGAAAATAGTTATCGGGTGCAAGGCATAGGCGGACAGTTGCCTCTCCGTTTTCCCGTCAGTGAAGCGAGTTTATTCCTGGGCAATGCAGGCACGGCTTTCCGTCCTTTGACGGCCGTGCTGGCGCTGGCTCAGGGATATTACAAATTATCCGGTGTACCGCGCATGCATGAGCGCCCTATCGGCGATCTGGTGAGTGCGCTACGCCAGTGGGGGGCGGAGATAACCTATCTGGAAAATGAAGGTTTTCCGCCGCTTCAAATCAAGCCAGGGTGCATCCACGGAGAGGAGATAACGGTGAAGGGTGATGTATCCAGCCAGTTCCTGACGGGTCTGCTGATGGCTTTGCCCTTATCCGCAATGCGCTTCAATCATACGTCGACGATAACGGTGGCGGGAGAGTTGATCTCGCGACCATATATCGAGTTGACCATAGCACTGATGGCTCGTTTCGGCGTGCAGGTGGAGCGTGAGGAATGGCAGCGCTTCACTATGCGTTCAGGCCAACGCTATCGCAGCCCCGGGGAGATATTTGTCGAGGGCGACGCATCCTCCGCTTCGTATTTCCTTGCCGCCGGCGCCATCGGTACCGGCCCGGTGCGAGTAGAGGGCATCGGACAGGACAGCCTTCAGGGAGATGTCCGTTTTGCCGAAGTGCTGGAAGAAATGGGAGCGCGCATCAGCGTGGGCATTAACTGGATCGAGGCAAGCGCCCCAGCATCTGGTGGCTTGCGAGCCGTTGACCTCGACTGCAACCATATTCCGGACGCAGCCATGACGCTTGCGGTGGCGGCGTTGTTTGCTGTTGGTACCACCACGCTCAGGAATATCGCCAGTTGGCGGGTGAAAGAAACCGATCGTCTCGCGGCAGTGGCAAAGGAATTGCGCAAGTTGGGTGCAGTGGTGGAGGAGGGCGCGAATTTCCTGCGTATCACTCCGCCAGCCGGTAGGCTCACCAAGGATGCAGCAATTGATACGTATGATGACCACCGGATGGCCATGTGCTTTTCGCTGGCGTCTTTTGGCGCACCTGTGCGTATAAACGATCCCGGTTGCGTCGCCAAGACTTTTCCCGACTATTTTGAAAAGTTCGCGGCCATAGTCAATCCCGACCGGCAGAAGCCGGGTGAATTTTATTGAGGTTGTATTTCATGAATACTAATGATGTTCCCGTTATCGCAATTGATGGCCCTTCGGCTTCCGGCAAGGGTACGGTTGCGCAACGGGTGGCGGCAAAACTGGGATTTCACTATCTCGACAGTGGTGCGCTCTACCGGCTGGTGGCGCTGGCAACGATGCGTGCTAAGGTTGACCTGGCCGATGAAAGGACAATAAGCGATGTTGCCGCAGACCTGGATGTCGTCTTTAAGGATGAAGAAATCCGACTGGGCAATGAAAGCGTCACCGATGCGATCCGCACGGAAGAGTGTGGCAACTCGGCTTCCAGAATAGCTGCTTATCCGCTGGTTAGAGCCGCGCTATTAGCGCGGCAGCGTGCATTTTGCCAGCTTCCCGGCCTGGTGGCGGACGGCCGTGATATGGGATCGGTCGTTTTTCCCGATGCCATTCTCAAAATATTTCTCACCGCAAGCGCTGAAACGCGAGCGCAACGGCGCCATAAGCAGTTGATGGAAAAAGGGATAGGTGCTAATATTGCCACCCTTTTGCAGGATATACGAGACCGCGATGCCCGCGACAGTAATCGGAGCGTGGCGCCCCTGCAGCTGGGTACGGATACAACGTTGCTGGATACGACTTTCCTCGATATAACACAAGCAGTGGATAGCGTACTAAAGCAATATACTGAAATCCGTGCAAAAGCCCGCAAATGAAGAATTGAAGCCAGTTGCGCCTGTCAATGCACTTGCATCATCAGGTAGGCAGCAGCCGCAGCGAGCGAGCCGAAAAAAAAAGAATAGAAAGTAAAAGAAGAATGCAGGCGCCGCAACGCTACAGTATGATAATAGCACGTTCGACTAATACGTGTTATGGATAAAACGGTGCGTTATGGCGAAGATTCAGGTCTCGGCGCATGAGAAATAGTTGAAATATTGAAATAGAGTTGTCCAGGTAATTGATCAAGTAGTCAAGGAGTATGGCTGGTGCTGTCTGATCACGCTTTTTCCGAGCAAAAGGAGAGCGTGTTCTGATCGGGCGCTTATTATTAACTTTTAACCCCGTCGATTTTCCTTGACGGGATCCCAAACCAGGTATCTTTTACAATGATTATCGCTTCCCCCGCTATAGATTCTTCCGAAAGTTTTGCGGCGTTATTTGAAGAAAGTCTTTCCCGCCAGGAAATGCGTGTCGGTGAAGTCATCACCGCCCAGGTTGTTCGTGTTGATTACAACATCGTGGTTGTAAACGCCGGACTGAAATCGGAAAGCTTCATCCCTGTCGAAGAATTCAAGAACGATAAAGGCGAAATCGAGGTCAAGGCCGGCGATTTCGTTAGTGTCGCCATCGAAGCGCTCGAGGATGGCTACGGCGAAACCCGTTTATCGCGCGACAAGGCCAAACGGCTCACGGCCTGGCATGACCTGGAGGCCGCGATGGAAAGCGGCGCCATTGTCTCCGGCATCGTAAGCGGCAAGGTCAAGGGTGGTCTGACTGCCATGATTAACGGCATACGCGCTTTTCTTCCGGGTTCGCTGGTAGATATCCGTCCGGTCAAGGATACGACGCCATACGAAAACAAAGAGATGGAATTCAAGGTCATCAAACTTGATCGCAAGCGCAACAATGTGGTTGTATCGCGTCGCGCGGTTCTGGAAGAAAGCCAGGGCGCGGATCGCCAAACGCTGCTTGCGAATTTGACGGAAGGTGCAATAGTCAAGGGTATTGTCAAGAACATAACTGATTATGGCGCATTCGTGGACCTGGGCGGCATAGACGGACTGTTGCACATTACGGATCTTGCATGGCGGCGAGTAAAACATCCTTCCGAGGTCATCAGCGTTGGTGATGAAGTGACCGCCAAGGTGCTTAAGTTCGATCAGGAAAAGAATCGCGTATCACTAGGCATGAAGCAATTGAGCGAAGACCCATGGGTCGGGCTCTCCCGGCGTTATCCGCCGCATACCCGCCTATTCGGAAAAGTCAGCAATCTGACTGATTATGGCGCGTTTGTTGAAATTGAGCAGGGTATCGAAGGGCTGGTGCATGTCTCTGAAATGGATTGGACCAACAAAAACGTGTACCCATCCAAAGTGGTGCAGTTGGGTGACGAAGTGGAAGTGATGATCCTGGAAATCGATGAGGAGCGGCGGCGTATCTCGCTCGGCATGAAGCAATGCAAGGTCAATCCATGGGACGACTTTGCGATGAACCATCAAAAAGGCGACAAAGTGCGCGGGCAAATCAAGTCCATCACGGATTTTGGTGTTTTCATCGGATTGCAGGGCGGAATAGACGGGTTGGTGCATCTTTCCGATCTATCCTGGAGTCAGCCGGGTGAAGAAGCAGTTCGCAATTATAAAAAAGGCGACGAAGTTGAGGCCATGGTGCTATCCATCGATGTCGAACGTGAACGCATTTCGCTGGGTATCAAACAGTTGGAAGGCGACCCATTCAACAGTTTTGTCTCAATAAACGATAAGAATAGTCTCGTCAAAGGCACGGTCAAGTCAATTGATGCCAAGGGTGCGGTAATCGCGCTGGAGAATGACGTCGAAGGCTACCTGCGTGCATCCGAAGTTTCGCGCGACAGGGTCGAGGACATCCGCTCGCACTTGAAGGAAGGCGATACGGTCGAGGCAATGATCATCAATGTCGATCGCAAGAACCGCGGCATTAATCTTTCCATCAAGGCCAAGGATATGGCGGAAGAATCCGACGCCATGCACAAGGTCACAGTGGATAGTGCTGCGAGCGCGGGAACCACCAGTTTGGGCGCGTTGCTTAAAGCCAAGATGGATGTTAAAAATACTGAACAATAAAGGGCGTCCATGACAAAGTCTGAACTGATCTCGAGGCTTGCAGCCCGCTACCCGCAGTTGGGCGCGAAGGATGCCGAGCTTGCAGTCAAGGTGATACTTGATGCGATGGCCAAGAGTTTAGCGCAGGGACAGCGTATTGAAATTCGTGGATTCGGCAGCTTCGATCTCAACTACCGGCCGCCGCGTATCGGGCGCAATCCCAAATCCGGAGAGAAGGTCAAGGTGCCGGAAAAGTATGTTCCCCATTTCAAGGCGGGGAAGGAAATGCGTGAGCGGGTCGATAACAAAACCTGAAAAATCGTATTGGATGGGTAGGTATAATGACGGCAGGGTCGAAGGACCGTGCCGTTTTTTAACTTATGGCTGACGCGATTCAACCGATGCGATGCGCAGAGATTGGGGTATTTGCACGGTTTATGCTGTTAACGACGTCTGGCCCCGGGGAAAAGGAATCATGCGTTACCTGAGATGGTTCTTGCGCATCGCGCTGTTTCTGTTGCTGCTTGGCTTTACCGTGAGAAATGTCGAAACGGTAACGCTACATTATTATTTCGGTTATGAATGGCACGCGCCGCTGGTACTGATAATATTATTGTTTTTCGCCCTCGGCGTGGCTATTGGCATCGGATCCTGCCTCGGCAAGATATTCAGCCAAAGGCGGGAAATTTCGACATACAGAAAAAGATATCCTTCGCTGGATGGGCATCGATAAGATAAGGAAGCGTCAATCCGATCTGCCCGTTCAGGCAGGGCGGAAATGGTCGACATGTATAGATGCGCCGCCATCAACCCACGGCATTACTCTTGATCATCGTTTATCAGATCCTTTATAACTACCGTCATGACGGCTGCTGGTGTCATCACCGCCTGCTGGAAATAACGCGAAGCTACAATATTTATCCGAAAGCTATCTATTGAATAGGAACTGAGCGGTTATAAATGCGCTCGCCGAATTTATTGAGAACGCCTGACTGATCGTATGCGCGACCCAAGAATTATTATTGCCCTGGATTTTCCTGACGCAAAACAGGCACTGGACCTAACGGCCAAGCTTGACCCTGCATCATGCAGGGTTAAAGTGGGAAAGGAGCTTTTTACCGCCGCGGGCCCGCAATTGGTCGAAAAATTGATGGATAACGGATTTGAGGTTTTCCTCGATTTGAAATTTCACGATATTCCCAGTACGGTGGCGGGTGCATGCAAGGCTGCAGCGGGGTTGGGCGTGTGGATGATGAATATCCATGCGCTTGGGGGGAGAAAAATGCTATTGGCAGCCCGGGAAGCCGTGCCGACGGGAAAAACCAGGCTCATCGGCGTCACCCTCCTCACCAGTATGGGGCCGGAGGATATGGACGAGATTGGCCTCAAAGGCAGCCCTCAGGATGTGGTCCAGCGATTAGCCTTGCTGGCGCGCGACTGTGGACTGGATGGGGTAGTAGCATCGGCGCTAGAGGCGCCCATGCTCAGGAAAATGACGGGCGAGAGTTTTTGCCTCGTCACACCGGGGATACGCCCGGTCGACGTTTCTCAGGGAGACCAGAAGCGGGTAACCTCTCCGCGTCAAGCGATTGAAAATGGCGCGGATTACCTCGTCATTGGCAGGCCTGTCACCCAGGCGGAAGATCCTGTACAGATGCTGCGACGACTGAACGAGGAAATCGGTGGATTGAAGGATGAGCAGGGATTATCTGCATGAAATGTTGCAATAGCCTTGCGTTTGGTTGAATTTGAATTTCCCCGGTTCCTGCCAGAGCATCCGTTTCTCCGATCTTTTACAATTATCCCCCTCAAGTTTATGAGCGGCCTAGGTTTTGCGGCGGTGATATATGCTGCTTACCGAATTGACCCGTCGTCTCGTTGCGCGTAGAGTTCAAATACGGGAGGCTTGTATTGTATTTCTGATTTCAAGCATTTCAAGCGCATCCCATCCACCACTACTGGAGGATAATGCCATGTCCGAATATCACCCTCTCCCTGCACAGCGTCTGGCGGGCGCTGTCCGGGTCGCCCGTCCCACTCCGCCTAAATCTGTCACTCTGATGTCGCCCGCCCTTGATGTGATGACCGACTTCCGTACTATCGAGGCAGGTATAACTGAACCCAATGAAACAATGGAATGCGCAAATACGCACATGATGGAACGAGGTATACGCTCCCTCTTGGTGCTAAACCAGGACAAGATTCTGGTGGGCATGATTACCGCGACCGATATTCTCGGTGAAAAGCCGCTCCGCTTCGTTCAGGAGCGCCGTATGAAACACAATGAAATTCTGGTCGCCGATATCATGACACCGCTCGATCGTGTGGAAGCTATTCCGATCGAACAGGTTCGGCATGGCAAAGTCGCAAATGTTATTGCCAGCTTGCGCAATGCCGGGCGGCAACATTCTTTAGTGATAGAGAACGATCCCGACGGTAATCTCGAGGTGTGCGGTATTTTTTCGTTGACGCAGATCGAGAAGCAACTTGGCTCCGCAATTCTGCCTATAGAGGTGGCGAGGACTTTTACTGAAATTGAAGAAGCATTGATTGCAAATTAGCGTGTGGGCGCGTTGCGGGGTAGTAAGCGAGCGATAGCTCCATTCAACTACCCTTGGCATATAATTCCACCGCATCCGGGCCTGTATTAGCTGACTGAACGTTCCCAACCTGAAGCGTTCGCGTTTCTACGCGAGCTTCGATCCTCTTTCGATGCATATTCCTACTTTTTTCACGCCGCGTATCGCGCTGAGTTTCGCCACGCTGACTTTTATCCAGGGTGATTTGAATTCGGTCAGGACGATTTGGGCGATATGCTCGGCCAAGGCTTCCAGCAGAGAGAAATGTTTCTGCGAGAGAGTTTCGTTGATGCGTTGGACAATAAAGGCATAATCCAACGCATCCTCGATATTATCGGTTTGGCAGGCCATGCTTGTCACCAGCCCGATCTCCAAATCGAGTTGGATGGTTTGTGCAGTGTTGAGCTCCCATGGATAGATCCCAATCAAGGTTTTGACCTTAAGCTCGTGTAAAAAAATAATGTCCATATATGAAGTCTCTGAATAAAATCCCTGAGTTTGCCGGAGGGGCACGACGACGGTGTAGCAGCATGACAGGATCAGATTTCCCTGCGGGAGGAAAGCGAGCGCGTAACGGCCGGCTCCGCTGATTCCTCGTTACCCAGGAACCCGGAAAGTGAAAGCTACCCATAACCTTCCCTCTGCGCACCCCCTGTGTGAGGTAAGCTAAACCTGCTCTCTCTGATGTCGCCGTTACAAACGATAGCTCGAAGTCCAGCAATAGCCGTGGCCGCGCTCTTGAAGGCGCACAGATTCTACCAGTTCAGTTGTCAATTAAATCCTTATAGCATTTATTAAAGGCGGCAACCAGAAACAACGGCGCGCGTGGCCGAAGTTATTTTCAAGTAGAATCACGGAAATTTTTATTCTGCCTGCAAAGATGCCGCTAATTAAATGATGCCGATGGCCCTTGTCCTGCTGGCCTATTTGCTGGGGTCCATTTCCTTTGGAGTGCTGGCAGCCTGGCTCTTCCACCTGCCCGATCCCCGTACATATGGCTCGAAAAATCCTGGAGCCACGAATGTGCTGCGCAGTGGAAAGAAAGCGGCGGCCGTGTTCACGCTGCTGGGCGATGTCGGCAAAGGTTGGCTGTCGGTCGCCTTGGCGCAACATTTTGCACTCGGTGAGGAAGCGATTGCCGTAGTGGCGCTCGCGGTGTTTCTGGGCCATTTATTCCCGATATTCTTGCGTTTCAAAGGTGGGAAAGGGGTGGCGACGGCCCTGGGCGTATTATTGGGATTCAACCCATGGATAGGGCTGCTGGCGATCGCCACCTGGATCATCGTTGCTGCGATCTGGCGCTTCTCATCGCTGGCCGCTTTAGCTGCAGCTGGGTTCGCGCCACTTTACGCCGTATTTTTTTTCGGTTTTGAAGCACGCACCCTTGTCGTTTTTATCATGTCCGCGTTGCTCATCTGGCGGCATAAGTCAAATATCGCCAGCTTGATTGCGGGCGGTGAACCACGCATCGGCAAGCACAGCGCGTGATAATTATCACCCTGCGGCGTCCTGCATTTCCAGATCCCATCGTGCTTTTATCGTGAACGTATTATCCGGCTTTTTATTCCACGTTTCTGATGCCTGTAATCGCATCGCTCCCGCAAATGCGATCATGGCACCATTATCCGTACAAAATTCGAGTTCGGGAAAAAAAACAGTGGCGCCCATTTTTTCGGCTTCCCGGCAGAGATTGCTCCGCAGTTGACAGTTCGCCCCGACCCCGCCTGCAACCACCAGTTGAGTAAGGCCAGTTTTTAAAAGTGCCGCCAACGACTTTTCCGTCAGCACATCAACGACGGCTTCCTGAAAAGCAGAGGCGAGGGCACCTCGGACTTGCTGGGTTAGGGGTTGTTTTCTGACCAGCGTCAATACTGCTGTCTTGAGCCCACTGAAGCTGAAATTAAGATCGCCGCTGCGGAGCATGGGGCGGGGAAGCTTGAATTGATTTGGTTGGCCTGACCGAAAAAATTCGTCAGCAAGTTTTGAGAGCACCGGCCCCCCGGGATAGCCCAGCCCCAACAGCTTGGCGGTCTTGTCGAAAGCTTCTCCTGCTGCATCATCCACCGTTTCACCCAGTAATTTATATAGCCCGAGGCCGCCCACTTCCATTAACTGTGTATGGCCGCCCGATACGAGCAGCGCCACGAATGGAAAAGCCGGTGCGGGATCGGATAACAGCGGAGACAGGAGGTGTCCTTCAAGGTGATGGACGCCCAGCACGGGAATTTCCAGTGCAAAACCCAGAGCGGCTGCGATACTTGCCCCCACGAGTAGCGCCCCCGCCAGTCCCGGTCCTTGAGTATAGGCGATGGCGTCGAGGGCTTTCAGGTCGAGCCCGGCCGCCGTAAGCGTTTGCCTGACGAGAGGCAATACCCGCCGGATGTGGTCGCGGGAGGCAAGTTCCGGCACCACCCCGCCATACTCTCCGTGCATTTCCGTCTGGGAATGAAGCGCGTGGCTCAATAGCCCGTGCTGAGTGTGATATAGCGCGACGCCGGTTTCGTCGCAGGATGTTTCAATGCCAAGTATGAGCAATGGAATATGGGAGAAATTACTCTTTTACGACAGCATTTGGCACTTGTTATATAATAGCGCGCTGTCTATAGTTAGATCAACCATACGATACTGTTTATCCAGCCCCTGTTTGTCAGTCATTTAACATTTCTAGAAAGGAACCAAATCTTCATGACCACCATTAAAGTCAAGGAAAACGAGCCGTTTGAAGTTGCCATGCGACGTTTCAAGCGTACCATAGAAAAAACCGGCCTGCTCACTGAGTTGCGTGCCCGGGAATTCTACGAAAAACCGACTGCCGAACGCAAGCGCAAGCTGGCGGCAGCAGTTAAGCGTACTTACAAACGTCTGCGCAGCCAATTGCTCCCTCCGAAACTTTATTAGTCAAAGTCAGTCGAAAAAACGATTAAAACTTCCATGATAAAATAATAAGCACTGCCCGGTCTGGTTTATTGTGGATCTGAAAAAACAAATCACCGAAGACATGAAGGCCGCCATGCGTTCAGGCGATACGCGGCGGCGGGATGCTATCCGGCTATTGCAGGCGGCTATCAAACAGCGTGAGGTGGATGAGCGTATCGAACTGGATGACGCTGCAGTAGTCGCTGTAATCGAAAAGATGCTGAAACAGCGCAAGGATTCCATTTCCCAGTATGAGGCTGCTCATCGTCAGGATTTAGCCGATGTAGAGAAATACGAAATGGGCGTGCTGCAACATTATATGCCCCAGGCGTTGAGCGACAACGATGTGGAAAACGCCGTAAGCGAAGCAATTTCCGCTGCTGGCGCAAAAGGACAGCAGGACATGGGGCGGGTAATGGCCATACTCAAACCCAAACTTGCAGGGCGCGCCGATATGGGAAAAGTATCGGCTCTGGTCAAAACCAGGCTTATCGCCTGATAACGCAGCTTATCGCTGCAGGATTGCTGCAAAGGCTGTTACAAATATTGCGCGTATCGAGATTGCTGTAGTGTCCCTGCTTTCAATAAAGTGCTTTCCTGCGCCCTGCGCTGGGGTAATATTGTTTAATCCACTATAAATGATTTCACAATCATTCATTCACGAACTGCTCAACCGTGTAGATATCGTTGATGTCATTGAACGAGACCTGCCGCTCAAGAAAGGCGGCGCAAATTATGCCGCGTGCTGTCCGTTTCATAGCGAAAAGACACCCTCTTTTACAATAAGCCCCACCAAGCAGTTTTATCACTGTTTTGGCTGTGGTGCTCACGGCAACGCCATCGGCTTCGTCATGGAATACAACGGCATGAATTTCGTCGAAGCGGTGAATGATCTGGCGGCCCGGATCGGGCTTCAGGTTCCTGTGCAACAAACGGAATCCCGCTCTGGAGCAGTAGAGTCGGAGTCGGCCCAAGACAAGCCGCAAGGAGGCCAAAACTCTTCCGGGGATTTGCTCGAGGTAATGAATGTGGCCAGCCAGTTTTATCGGGAACAGCTCAAGCATTCGAAAGGAGCCATTATTTATCTGAAGAAGCGTGGCCTAACGGGCGAGACCGCTGCCCACTTCAGCATTGGGTATGCGCCGGCCGGCTGGCAAAACCTGGATGCCGTATTTTCCGGCGCCCCGACAAAGGCACAGAAAAAACTGCTGGTGGAGTCCGGGTTGGTCATTGCGAACGACGATAGTAAATACTACGACCGGTTCCGCGACCGCATCATGTTTCCCATTCTTAACCTCAAAGGAGCGATTGTAGGTTTCGGTGGCCGAGTGCTGGAACAGGGCGAGCCCAAATATCTTAACTCTCCCGAAACACCCGTGTTTCAGAAGGGCCGTGAACTCTATAACCTTTTCACGGCCCGCAGGGCAATCCGCATGGCGGGATGTGTCATCGTGGTAGAGGGATACATGGATGTAGTGGCGCTTTTTCAGCATGGCATCGAGTACGCAGTGGCCGCGCTGGGCACGGCGATAACGCCGTATCATGTCCAGAAACTTTTGCGTCAGTCCGATAATGTCGTGTTTTGTTTCGATGGGGACAATGCTGGCAGGAAAGCGGCATGGCGTGCGTTAGAGGATAGCCTTGGGCAGCTTGTGGACGGTAAGAACGTCAGTTTTCTTTTCCTGCCCGAGGGTGAGGACCCGGATAGCTACGTTCGCAATTTCGGCAAGGACGCCTTTGAAGCCTTGTTAAAGCAAACATTGCCGCTATCCGTTTTCCTGTTCAGGGAACTGTCTGGGCGCACGGACATCAAAACCAGCGAGGGGCGAGCTAAACTGGTACAGGACGCCAAGCCGTTGCTCGCGAAGGTCACTGCGCCGGGGCTCGCGCTGATGCTCTTAAAAAGATTGGCGGAGATCAGCGGCCTCGATCAGAGGGAGCTGGAAGGTCTGTTAAAGATCAAACGTGTTTCAGCTTCCCGGTCGCGTGAAAGGGCGCCTCGACCACAACCCGCTTCACCTTACCGCTGGCTGATGCAGGTGTTGTTATACGACCCTGGCTATATCCAGAAGCTGGATAGAGAATTACTCATGCAGAACGAGGAATACGCTGAAGAAGTAGCAGCGCTGAAGGCCCTGGTTGAATTTATCGACACGCACCCCAACGTTGGAGGAAACACGGCAATACCTTCGGCTATCGCATATTTTCACGATAGTTCCCATCGCGTTCTCCTGGAAAAGGCTGAGAGCAATACGCTCACTTGGGATAGTGAAATAGACCTGGAAGCAGAGTTTTCCGGTGCAATGGCCCGGTTGCGTGAAATGAAACGTAAAGAACGAATGGCGACCTTACACAACAAGTCCTTGAGCACGCTTACTCCCGAGGAAAAACAGGAGCTCCAGCGGATGGCGCTCTCTTGAAGGCGATAGTCGGACAGTGTACGGACAGCGTTATTGAATCTTGATATAATAGAGAGTTTTCGAATTTCAACTGGCGATACTATTTGGAAAAGACATGGTAAAACCAAAATTACAAGTCAAAGCGGCGGTAAAGTCAAAGACCGGAGCTTCACTGGCTGCAGCTGCGAGTCGTCCTGATGACGTCCGGATGGCGGCCAAAAAGGAACCAAACGATATGAAGAAGTCGCCGAAAGGCCAGCCAAAAGAAGTGATGGCAAAAGCGCCGGTAAAAACGGCTGCGGAAACACTGGAAGACGATGTTACGACAACTACTGCAAAGTCGGGAGCTAAAGTCCCGGCCGCTGTGACCGAAATCGTGAGGCCGATGATGACCACCAAGGAACCGAGTCTGCTTGCTGCCAAAATAGGTAAGGTCAAGGCAGCAAAGGAAGGCAAGCTTGCCCAGTCGAAGGACGCAGAAAAATCTTCGCTTGCACCACAGGATCTCGAGGCGCGGCGTATGCGGCTCAAGAGCCTCATCGTGCAAGGCAAAGAGCGCGGCTATCTCACCTATGCCGAGATCAACGATCACCTTCCCGATGATATGCTCGATGCCGAACAGATCGAGAATATCATCAGCATGATCAATGACGTCGGCATTTCTGTTTATGATGAAGCGCCGGACGCGGAAACGCTGCTGATGTCGGAGACCGCACCCACAGTGGCCGATGAGGATGTAGTGGAAGAAGCCGAAGCGGCACTTTCCACTGTGGATTCAGAGTTTGGGCGCACTACCGATCCGGTACGTATGTATATGCGTGAAATGGGGTCGGTTGAATTGCTCACGCGCGAGAGTGAAATCGAGATAGCGAAACGTATCGAAGATGGCCTGAAGCATATGATCCAGGCGATTTCCGCCTGTCCGACAACCATAGCCGGAATTCTCGATCTCGCCAATAAGGTGGCGAAGGATGAGATGCGCATCGATGAGCTGGTTGACGGGTTGCTGGACCCCAATGCCGAGGAATTGCTCAGGGAAGAAATCTCCGATGAGTCGCTGGAGCAGGAACTGAGCGCCGAAAATGGGGAAGACGAAGACATTGCCGCGATAGCCAATGCCAATTTGCTCAAGTTGAAAAATGACGCGCTGGAGCGTTTCGCTGTAATTCATAACGCCTATATAGAAATGCAGAAGGCGTTGGAGAAAAAAGGATCGGGTAACAAAGCCTATAAAGACATACAGGAACAGATTTCAGCCGAACTCATGGCTATTCGTTTCTCGGCAAAGATGGTCGAGAAGCTTTGTGACACCCAGCGTGGGCTGGTGGATGAAATGCGAACCTACGAGCGCAAGATCCTGGAGCTCTGCGTAACCAAGGCCGCGATGCCGCGTAACCACTTTATTAAAGCTTTCCCTGGTAATGAGAGCAACTTTGACTGGGTAGACAAGGAAGTCGCACTTGGCAAACCATATAGCCAAGCGCTGGAGCGTTTCCGGCCGGATATCGTTGAGCAGCAGCAAAACCTGCTGACGCTGCAGCAGCAGGTCGGCATCCCCTTGAAAGACCTCAAGGAAATCAATCGTCGCATGTCCACGGGTGAAGCCAAGGCACGCCGGGCCAAGCGCGAAATGACCGAAGCCAATTTGCGGCTGGTGATTTCTATCGCCAAAAAATATACCAACCGAGGATTGCAGTTTCTTGATCTCATTCAGGAAGGCAATATCGGGCTGATGAAAGCAGTGGATAAATTCGAATACCGGCGAGGTTATAAGTTTTCGACTTATGCGACCTGGTGGATTCGTCAAGCCATTACCCGTTCCATCGCCGATCAGGCTCGCACGATACGCATTCCAGTGCACATGATCGAGACCATCAACAAGATGAACCGCATTTCACGCCAGATTCTGCAGGAAACCGGACAGGAGCCGGAACCTGCCCTGCTGGCAGAGAAAATGGAAATGCCGGAAGAGAAAATTCGTAAAATCCTCAAGATTTCCAAAGAGCCGATTTCAATGGAAACGCCTATAGGCGACGACGAAGATTCGCATCTTGGCGATTTCATCGAGGATGCCGCTACCATGGCGCCCGCCGACGCGGCGGTATATGCCAGCCTGCGGGATGTAACGAAAGACATTCTCGACTCGCTGACGCCGCGTGAAGCGAAAGTACTGCGCATGCGTTTCGGCATAGAAATGAACACTGACCATACACTGGAGGAAGTCGGCAAGCAATTCGACGTGACCCGTGAACGCATTCGGCAGATCGAGGCCAAGGCATTGCGCAAACTGCGCCATCCTTCGCGTTCAGAACGCCTGCGTAGTTTCCTGGATACCGAAGGGTGATAAGTTCGGTATTTACTGTTGGTGTCTAAATCGGGTCTGTAGCTCAGTTGGTTAGAGCAGGGGACTCATAATCCCTTGGTCGCTGGTTCGAGTCCAGCCAGACCCACCAATAAAATAAAGGCTTACGGGTAAGATCGTAAGCCTTTTGTTTTTACAGGCTACACATAGCCTACATTGCGATGAGTGAGGAAGCGGGCCGGAGTATACTCATTCAGTCTGTTCAAACCCTGCTTTTGAATATTGCTTCGATTTCCGCAACATTCAGGCTTATAGATGCCAGCTAAACCTCAAGCGAGTTGTAGTTGGAATGCAGAGATTTATAACTTTTACTTAAAGTGCTTTTATAGGCCCTAAATCAATTACTAAATTAACGCTTTTTGCTCTAGCAAGTGGTCGCTCCGGCACAAGTTATCTAGCTGACTTCTTTTCGAAAAATGTGCAACAGTGCTATAGCACCCATGAACCCTACCTTATTCCCGGAAATCCTGTTCTGTTTGGAAAGCCGATAGACTGGAATACGCGACACGACGATAACGCATTATTGCCAGTGCTGATGCGGAAATGCAGATTTATCGCCAACTGTAAGGAACCAGTATATTTCGAATCCAATCATGCCTTCCTAAAGGCATTCGATCGTCATGCGGGCGCCCTTTTAAAAAATGTGGGTTTCATTCACCTTGTTCGTCATCCCGCGAAGGTGGCTAAAAGCGAGCTACTGCGGGAGCAATTGATATACAAGGCACGGATCCCCTTTGTCGATTATAAAAGCGATACAGGCGACCGTTATTTTCGTTGGGCGTTAACTGGAAAGGAAACCATCTATCGGCATTACACCGGGCATACCTTGAGTCGATTCCAGTTTTATCTGCTGCAATGGATTGAAATCGAATACCGGGCAATGCGACTACTTAAACAGAATCAATGGCACGATCGCGTGTTTTTTATAGACGTTGATGCACAGTTAAAGGACGAAGGAGTATTAAGGAGAATGCTCCAATTTTTCGATTTACGCCATAAACGACGTTTCGATATGAATTTGCGCAGGAATAAAACTCCATTTGTCGGACCCACGGTGATTACCTCACAGGATGAGCGGGAAATACAGGAAGTCATGGAAAATCTACCGGATAATTATAAAACGATGCTAAAGCAGGAACCTTATTTGAGGTGTTTCGGTTGGGAAACCTTTCGCCAGCTTATGAGGGGGAATTAATATTTTTTCTTGACCTGTTAGAAAGTTCTTTGTAACTGACCTGCTCCCGCTACACGGTGCAGTAGAACCCTGGTTTGCAAATTGATGTGTGGCCGCAAATTCTGCTGGCGTGATATCACCAAGGGAACAATCGCTTCTGTTTCACAATGCGGCTCACCCGGAAGTAATGCAATCGGAAATGATTTCCCAGGTTCGCGATAAAACCACCTTTAAAAAAGGGTTTTATATGCTATAAATAATCGTGGCGGCCAGCAGACGAAATTTCCAGTAGTTGGCGAACCGTGAACATAAGTAAGGCTGTCCAACTATGGTTGACGCTGGTTATTTATTTATACCGTGTTGCGCATAGTAGAGGAGGTTCAAATGAAGACCGCAAAATTGTTATTGCTATCTTTGGTAACTACTGTTGGCTTCTCTTTCCCTGCTGCATGGGCTGGGGAACCTAATACCGCAGTTTTTGGAAAAGAACAGTCTCAGGTTAAATCTGATAAGAATGTTAACCCGAACGGGACGCAGGGCCGCGATTGCCCTCCCGAAATGAGTCATGAAAACGATGCCCAGCATACGGGAACCCAGCATAGTGAAGGACAGCATCGTGGAGTTCTAAAGGAGTAACGCCGCCGCCATCAATTATCGTGCAAGTTAATAAAGATTTCTTGTTGGCGCCCCTGAATTCTAAGCCAGATTCAGGGGCGCTTTCTCATGAGCTTTCCCGTGTTTCAGCCGCTATGCCCTTTCCCTGGATCCCCTGAGCGAAACCTCTAGCATCCTTGCATTTTTCAGAATCTTGGCTATCGTTAATAGAGCTGACCGTGCAATTTCCGATGCGCAATTTTAGTGACAGCTTGCCAAGGCTGCGGCGTTTCGAGGGAATGGTCTTTCTAGAGGAGACGAAGATGAAAAACAAATTAATCGTCTGGATCGCTGGATTCGGATTGGTAAGCGGAATTGTCGGTTGCTCCAGTACACCCACTGTCTTTACCGATATTGACGTTCCGGGGGCGGTATCCACTCATCCGCGTGGCATTAACAACGTCAGCCCGGCGGGATCCGCTTCCATTGTTGGGTACTATGTCGATAAGGCAGGAAATATCAAGGCGTTCCGACGGGATTCCCAAACCGGTTTTGCCACGCTTGTCATCAATGAAGCCATTGAGGTTAAAGCGTTTGACATCAATAATTCGGGACCCGGCGAGATTGTGGGTACTGTTCGCGACGCATCCGGCCAGCGTGCTTTTCTGCTGGATGGCGGCGTTATTTCCTACCCTGGCGATCCCTTTATCCCCGGTGCCTACGGCATTAACGATGGCGGGCTCATCGTCGGCTCCTTCTCGGACATGGCAGGAAGGAATTACGGTTTTACCTTTCCGCCGGGGCCCGGCGCCCCCATCAGCGTATTCAACGACCTTTCGACGCAGACCTTTGGCATTAACCACACGCGAAGAATGGTAGGGACGGTGCAGGAGGCTACGGGTGAATCCAGCGCTTTTTATTTGTCTGGACCTGACATTGCAAGCGCCGCGCGCATCGTTATCCCGGGCGCCACCAGAAGCGACGCTTACGGCATCAACGATGCCGAAGCACCGGAGAAGGTCAAGCACGTCGGGACCTATACCAGGAATGGTATCGACCGAGGGTTTATATTTACGGAAGCGCGTGGCCTGGAAACATTTAATGTCCCGCGAGCAAAGCATACACGCGCATTTGGCATCAATGACGCAGGAGAGATCGTAGGGGAATATGTTGATTCCTACAATCACACGCACGGCTTTCTAGGGACCTTTCGCTGATCTATTGGCTGCGGGTCCTGGACAGCGTAGTAGCGTGAAAAGCTTTGAGGGGGCGTAACTGCACGGCTTGAAGCTTCAACGCTCCCTGCTTCACCGCCAGCATTATTCCTGGCGTCCGGATGGAGCGCCGGTATTTTCGCTGCTGTTGAATATTGCCGGGTTTGGCTTGCCATTAACTGTCAGAAATCCCGCCAACCCTTTCTCCATGCGCGATAGCGCGTGGTCGACCAGGATATATTGACCGGGATAATCCACCTTGAACTCCACTATGGCGGCGCCTCCAGGCGGGACAAGCGTGGTTTGTACGTCGGTTAATCGTGGACTGGTCAGCGAAGCGTGATCATATACCTTATCGAACACCTCCCCGATGACGTGAAAACTCGAGGTTAGATTGGGACCGCCCACGCCGAAGTATATTCGCACGTTTTCGCCCACGTTAGCTTTCATTTTGTACGTTTTTGTGAGCGCATCCATGTTTCCATTAAACATAAGGTGACCCGGATTCTCGGCAAGAAGTTTTTCGAGCGAAAACTCATGCAAGCCTGGCGCCCCATGCCGCTGCGCGGTGTAGAGCTCTCCCTGCATGACGTAGAATTCCCGATCGACTTCGGGCATGCCGCCTTCAGGCTCAACCAGGATCATTCCATACATGCCGTTTGCGATGTGCTGGGCGACCATGGGCGTCGCACAATGATAAACGAAAAGCCCTGGATGCAGTGCCTTGAAAGTGAAGCTCTTGTTCTGGCCAGGTGCAACCTGGGTGACTGTTGCGCCTCCGCCCGGGCCCGTAACCGCGTGCAAATCTATTGAATGAATATGGGCGCTGTTTTTTGCATTGCGCAGTTTGACGGTAACCGTGTCGCCCAACCGTACGCGCACAAACGGGCCCGGAACTTTGTTGTTGAAGGTCCAGTATTTATAGGTGCTGCCATCCGAGAGGCGGCCTTCGATCTCGGTGGATTCGAGATCCAGCATCACGTGTTTTGGCCCACGGTTACCGACAGGTTCGCCTACGGCATGGGGATCTTGTGCGACATCTATTGCACTGCTTTTTGCCCGTTCCTCCGGGGTGCCCACAATGAGTTGACCGAACATGCCGGCGGCCTTATGGCCAGGCAGCGTGCAGAGGTATTCAAAGTTGCCGGTATGGGTTGCGCGGAATACTATGGTGGTGGCCGCGCCTTTTGCCGTGATATTGCCGGACTTCGCGCTGAATTCGGGAATGGCAATATCGTGGACGGCGCCGTCGCCGTTGATCAGGTTGATCTGGACAACCGCGCCTTCGGGCACCTTCAGATCGGGGTTGATCTTGCCTGCAATGGCATCGGTTTCACCGACAAAGACCAGCTTGCCGTCCGCGATGTCGGTGCGCAACGTAAAGGTAACATCAGGCGTGTAAGTGACAGCATCACTGCCGTGATTGTGTTCGGCGGCAAAAGATAGCGAGCTGAGGCCCGGTATACAAACCGCTGCCAACAAAAGGATCAATGCTCGCATGCTTTTTCCTTTGACAAGTTGGGCATGGCAGTACCCGTAACTGTGGATATTTCCGCTAAGCTCGCCTTCTCGGTAAGAATATCCGCTTTAATTAGAACTGTATATCCGCTCAGTATGTCGAACGTGTAGGTGGTTGATCAGGTGCTATCGAATGTATTTGCCCAAGACTTTGAATTCCCTGGATTTTG
Organism: Nitrosospira sp. Nsp18; assembly: GCF_900103145.1. Classification (NCBI taxonomy): domain Bacteria; kingdom Pseudomonadati; phylum Pseudomonadota; class Betaproteobacteria; order Nitrosomonadales; family Nitrosomonadaceae; genus Nitrosospira; species Nitrosospira sp. Nsp18. The sequence goes on from NZ_FMWY01000001.1 coordinate 49,529, forward strand.
ATCGCCTGGATACTACTATATGATCAAGCTAATCTCGACAGGCGCAACTGACATAGGACTGCTGCGCGGAAATAATGAGGATGCCTACCTGGTGATGCCTGAAGCCGGGCTTTTTGCAATCTCGGACGGGATGGGCGGCGCGGCGGCGGGTGAAATTGCCAGTCGTTATTTTATTGAAACGGCGCAAGCTGTTTTTCGCAGCCGTGCTCCTTCATTCAGTGAAACAAACCATGAACTCGCCCGAAAAGTCTTCAGGCGTTCAAATGAGCGGATATTCGAACATACTGCACAGTATCCCGATGACGAAGGGATGGGATGTACCGGTGATCTTCTCGTGTTTGATGGGGATGGATATGTTGTCGGTCACGCCGGAGACAGCAGAATCTACTTGCTGAGGGATGGCATCTTGCGGCAGTTAACCAAAGACCACTCCTTTGTGCAACGGCTGGTGGACAATGGAATTCTTACACCGGAGGAAGCGAAACACCATCCGCGGAAAAACATCATCACGCAAGCGCTTGGGATCGATCCTTCAGTGTCGTTCGATATTCTGGAGGGCGCGGGGCTCAGTCACGACATTTTTCTGTTATGCACGGACGGGCTAACGGATATGGTCGCTGATTCTGCGATCCAGGATATCCTCGTTTCCTCAATATCGATCCAGCACAAGGTTAAAGAGCTGATCGCGGCGGCTATTGCTGCAGGGGGAAGAGATAATGTGACGGTAATACTGTGTGAAGTAAACATCGACCAGGATTCAGCAGATTTACCAGTAAGAAAGACTGCGATTTCGCCGATCGATGATGTTGGCATGTAACCCAACAATTCAGTAGGGATAACCTGTTGCAAATTCAATATACGTGTCGGTAATCAGTAACTACCGCCTTCTTCACGCAACGTCGCTAAACGAATAGGATATACTTGGTTTTCCGCGTTACCGGAGAGGCCATGAAAATCCACGAATACCAGGCTAAACAGATTTTACGGGGATTTGGCGTTAACACGCCCCAAGGGATCGGCTGTTTTAGTGTTGAGGAAGCGGTTGAGGCTGCCAGAAAGCTGGGTGGTAGCGTGTGGGCGGTTAAAGCGCAGATTCACGCCGGAGGGCGTGGCAAGGGCGGTGGCGTAAAAGTAGCCAGGTCACTTGATGAGGTAAAACAATTCGCTGAGAAAATACTGGGTATGACGCTGGTTACGCACCAGACTGGTCTGCGTGGCCAAGTCGTCCGGCGTCTTCTGGTAGAGCAGGGGATTGATACTCGAAGAGAGTTTTATATCGGCCTCGTAGTTGATCGAAGTAGCCGGCGCGTCTGCCTGATGGCCAGTTCCGAAGGGGGAATGGACATCGAGGAGGTCGCGGCGAGGAATCCGGAAAAGATTCACAAAGTATTGATCGATCCGCTTGCCGGGCTAACCGTCCAGGATGCTGACGACATTGCCGGCAAGATCGGCATCGCGGAAACAGCGGTGGAAGAAGCACGCACTCTTTTTCAGAGCTTGTACCAGGCCTATGACAGCACGGATGCTTCATTGGTCGAAATCAACCCGCTGATTCTTACCGCTGAGGATCATATCGTCGCGCTCGACGCGAAGATGAGTTTTGACGACAATGCGCTCTTCCGCCACCCTGACATTGCTGGCCTGCGGGATCTTGACGAGGAAGACCCGGCGGAGATCGAGGCATCCCAGCATGGTCTCTCCTATATCTCACTGGACGGCAACATTGGTTGCCTGGTTAATGGCGCGGGTCTGGCGATGGCAACCATGGATATCATCAAGCTCTACGGTGGAAATCCGGCCAATTTTCTGGATGTCGGCGGGGGTGCTACTGCCGAAAAGGTAGCGGAAGCGTTCAAGCTGATGCTACGCAACCCCAAGCTGCAAGCCATACTCGTAAACATATTTGGCGGGATCATGAAGTGCGACGTGATCGCGGAAGGGGTGGTGGCGGCGGCGCGGGAGCTGAAGTTGAACGTTCCGCTTGTGGTGCGCCTCGAAGGAACCAATGTGAATCTGGGCAAAAAAATCCTGGGTGAATCCGGGCTGCGGATAATTTCCGCAGGGAATATGGCGGATGCTGCGGAGAAGGCTGTCATGGCGGCACAGTCGACAGCGCCAGCAACAGAATTTGCAACAAAAGGAGTGTAGTATGGCTATCCTCATCGACCGCCATACCCATGTCATGACTCAGGGTATTACCGGTAAAACCGGGCAGTTTCACACCCGCATGTGCCGGGATTATGCCTACGGCAAGAATTGTTTTGTCGCGGGGGTGAATCCAAAGAAAGCAGGCGAGGATTTCGAAGGCATCCCAGTTTTTGCTACCGTTCAGGAAGCAAAACACGCAACCGGTGCGACGGTTTCCGTCATTTACGTGCCGCCGCCATTTGCGGCCGCCGCCATAGACGAGGCCGTGGACGCGGAGCTGGACCTGGTAATCTGCATTACGGAGGGCATCCCGGTTCGCGACATGCTGCGCACCTGCCACAAGATGCAGGGACGGAAAACCCGGCTGATCGGTCCCAACTGTCCAGGCATTATCACACCCGGCGAAATCAAGATTGGCATCATGCCGGGTTACATCCACAAGCAAGGACGCGTGGGCGTAGTATCGCGTTCCGGCACGCTCACTTATGAAGCTGTGGCGCAACTGATGGAGCAGGGATTGGGCCAGTCCACCTGTATCGGCATTGGCGGTGACCCGGTGAATGGGTTGAAGCACCTTGATGTAATGAAATTGTTCAATGACGACGATGAAACCGATGCGGTTTTGATGGTGGGTGAGATCGGCGGCTCCGATGAGGAAGATTGCGCCCGCTGGGCCAAGGAGCACATGAGGAAACCATTGGTGGGCTTTATTGCAGGTGTTACCGCACCGCAGGGCAGGCGCATGGGGCACGCCGGCGCGGTCATCTCCGGTGGTAAGGGCACGGCACAGGAAAAGCTCGCCCTCATGGAAGAGTGCGGGATTAAAGTAACGCGAAATCCTGCCGAGATGGGCAAGTTGCTCAAATCAGTGTTGCGATAATATATAAGAACGGAGTTCAGAAACCTGTATGATTTTTTCGCAATGACCTTTTTCTCCTTGATCTCCGCTTTTCTGCTGGACCAGTGGCGTCCAGGCAGCGATCGCAATCGTTTCGTTTTGCTCTTTCTCTCCTATGCGGATTGGCTGGAGCAATATTTCAATACCGGCGCGCGCCGCCACGGCATAGCGGCCTGGATCGCCGCAATGGCGCCTGTACTGATACTCTGGGGTTGGGTCTACTATTTATTGCATGGCCTCAACCCCTTGCTGGGGTGGGCGTGGAATGTAATTACGCTTTATCTCACCATGGGATTTCGCCAGTTCAGCTATTCATTCACCGAAATCAAGGATGCGCTCAAAAATGGGGATTTGCTCCTCGCTCGCAAGTTATTGAAGGAGTTGCACGGAGTCGAAGCGGACAAGCTCGACAGCCAGGAAATCGCGCGGGTTACCATCGAGATGGGGCTTGTCTATTCGCACCGTTATGTATTTGGGATTATTGTCTGTTTTGCCGTCCTGCCGGGACCGCTTGGCCCGGTGTTGTATCGACTGGCGGAATTATTGAATGAGCGTTGGAGCGACCGCCCTGACGCTTTTGGGGACTTCGCCGCAAAAGCATTCGAGATAATCGATTGGCTTCCGGCAAGGTTGACTGCTTTGAGTTTCGCCATTGCAGGGAATTTCGAGGATGCGGTTTATTGCTGGCGTGCGCAGGCGGCATCATGGGTGGACCAAAACCAGGGCATCATTCTCGCCAGCGGCGCCGGCGCCCTTGGAGTTTGCCTGGGTGATCCGTCCGAAGAAGCCGGTGGCAAGCATTATCGTCCCGAACTGGGTGTAGGCGAAGAAGCCGACATGGACTTTCTGCAAAGTACCGCAGGCCTGGTTTGGCGTACGCTGGTGTTGTGGCTTCTGCTGATTCTAATGCTGGAAGTTGCCGGTTGGGCCGGGTAAGCAAAAAGAGCAGGTTGCCGGATTGCAAAAGCAGCATTACTGATGCATTGGAGTAATGCCGGATCGACCCTGAACAATACCAGGAGCAATCCCTGAGGTTTTCATGACAAATTTGTTAGTAATCGCCCGTTCGGACCGGGCGATCGGGTTGATACCCAATTTCGCCAATCGGCATGGGCTGATTACCGGTGCGACAGGTACCGGCAAAACCGTTACCTTGCAGGTGCTGGCCGAGCGATTCTCATCAATCGGGGTGCCGGTATTCATGGCTGACGTCAAAGGCGACTTGGCGGGACTTTCCGCTCCAGGCGAGGGTTCGCCAAAACTGACGGAGCGGCTTTCGCATCTGGGACTTGATCAGCCGCAATGGATGGCATGTCCTGTTGCATTCTGGGACGTCTACGGAAAAGCAGGTCATCCTGTCCGTACAACGATTTCAGATATGGGACCGCTGTTGCTCGGGCGGTTATTCAACCTGAACGACACGCAGCAGGGCGTGCTGACAATGGTGTTCAAGATAGCGGATGATAACGGACTACTGCTGCTTGACCTGAAGGATCTGCGCGTGATGCTGCAATTTATCGGCACAAACGCGAAGAATTTCACTGTCCAGTATGGCAACGTTTCAGCAGCCTCGATAGGCGCTATTCAGCGCGCATTGCTGGAGATCGAGCAACAAGGTGGAGACAGCTTCTTCGGCGAACCGATGCTTGACATAAGCGACCTGATACAAACCGACAGCAATGGGCGCGGCATGATCAATATTCTTGCCGCCGAAAAGCTGATGAACTCGCCCAAGTTGTATTCAACTTTTCTATTGTGGATATTATCGGAGCTGTTCGAGCAACTTCCCGAAGTTGGCGATGAAGGAAAGCCAAAGCTGGTGTTTTTCTTCGACGAGGCCCATTTGCTGTTTAGCGAAGCGCCCAGGGCGTTGCTGGAGAAAATTGAGCAGGTGGTGAGATTGATACGCTCCAAGGGAATAGGGATATATTTTATCACGCAGAGCCCGCTGGATATCCCCGAAAGTGTTTTAGGCCAGCTTGGCAATCGGGTACAGCACGCATTGCGCGCGTTTACTCCGAGGGACCAGAAGACAGTCAGGTCCGCAGCCCAAACCATGCGCGCCAATCCCGGTTTTGATACCGAAAAGGTAATCACCGAACTCGCTGTCGGTGAAGCTCTCGTGTCGTTTCTGGATGAGAAAGGGCGTCCCACCATGGTTGAGCGTGCGTTTATTTTGCCGCCGGGATCGAGAATTGGCCCCATTACCGATGCGGAGCGCGCGGCCATCATCAGATCGTCAGTTATTTTCGGTCATTACGAACAGATAGTGGATCGCGAGTCGGCATACGAAATAATCAGGAGCCGTACAGCCGTAAAACAGAATGCAGAAAGTGAGGCAGACCCACAACCGGCCAGGACGGGCTCAACGGGCGCCAGCGGTGGCGTGATGGATATATTGGGCGATATGCTGCTCGGCAAGACAGGTCCGCGCGGAGGGCATCACCCCGGCATTCTCGATACCCTTGCCAAAAGCGCAGCTCGCTCCGCTGGTTCACAGGTCGGCCGCGAGATCTTTCGAGGCGCTTTAGGTGGTATCTTCGGAGGCGGGCGCAGGCGTTGACGATTACATCGCATCCTGAACCTCCTGAGCCCGAAAGCAAATCGGCTTAGCATGGTGTAGCGCGGCAGGCTGCTCGATACAAAGACTGCCCAACATACGAACAAGCAAGAATGCAGGATTCTGTCGTTCCCCCGGCGCTATCTTTAGCCTGGGAGTAGTGCGGGTATCATATCCCCGTCAATTAAAGGAGAGCGGTGATGCGTTTGATCGCGGCAGTTTTTCTGGTTATGACATTCGCAGGTTGTACGGCCACCGGGCAGAGCGAGCGACCACCGGGACCCATGCCTGCGACCACGCGGCCCGTCTATAACCTCACCGGTTACTCGCCAGCCTTCAAGGATGGCTATATCGATGGCTGCGAGACCGCGAAGAAAACGCGTTTCGGGCTCAAGAACACGAGCCGGTTTTCTGCTGATACTCAATACAGGCTGGGATGGAACGACGGCTTTAGCATTTGCCGGGGCAAGCAGTAGAGCCGAATGCCCGCGAAATTGCCGGCAATCCGTACCCTGGTAACGCGATCGATGTGGCTGGGATATAATAACGTTTTTTGCCACTATCAATGAGACGTTTACTTCCTCTATTGCTGTGCGTGCTAGCCTTACCTGCTGCGGCACAGCAAGCTCAGTTTTCCACGGCCCCTCAGGCATTATCAGTGGCTGCCACGTCCTATATTCTCACCGACTTTCAAAGCGGGCAGACTTTGTTCGGCGAAAATGTTCACGAACGTGTCGAGCCCGCGTCGCTTACAAAGCTGATGACGGCATATGTGGTTTTTTCCGCACTCCACCAGAAACGCATTACCCTGACGCAGGGCGTGGCAGTGTCGGATCGCGCATGGCGCGCGCAGGGTTCCCGCATGTTTATCGAGCCCAGCAGGGCGGTAACGGTTGATGAATTAATGCGCGGCATGATCGTTCAATCCGGCAATGATGCGTGCATAGCGCTGGCAGAAGCTGTCTCGGGTTCGGAGAGTGCCTTCGTACAGATAATGAACAAAGAGGCGAGCCGTTTGGGCATGAAGAATACCCGATTTGCCAATTCAACCGGTTTGCCGCATGCCGAGCATTACAGCACGGCTTACGATCTCTCCCTGCTGGCAGCTGCCATGATCAGGGATTTCCCTGAATATTATCCGCTTTATTCTCTGCGTGAATATACATACAACAAAATTACGCAAGCAAATCGTAACCGCCTGCTGTGGCTTGATCCTAATGTGGACGGACTGAAGACAGGGCATACTGAAGCTGCGGGCTATTGCCTTATTGCGTCAGCTAAGCGCGGCGAGCGTCGATTGGTTTCGGTAGTGATGGGAACAGCCTCCGATAGTGCGCGCGCCATGGAAAGCCAGCGTATGCTGAATCATGGCTTCCAGTTTTACGATACCATCCGGCTATATCCGAAGGAGAAGGAAGTGATTGCGATCCAGCTATGGAAAGGCGCGCAGGACAAGCTCAGGACCGGTTTCGGGTATGATGTTTATTTCTCGCTTCCGAGATACCAGGCCGATAAGCTGAAAGCCAGGGTGGAATATAAACAGCCTTTGGTCGCTCCCATCATTGCAGGACAAAAAGTGGGCAGGGCGAAATTTACGCTTGATGGCAAACCCGTAGCAGAACATCCGCTGGTGGCGTTGGAAACAGTGAATTCCGCGAATATTTTTGGCCGCGCCTGGGATAGTATACGACTGATCTTTAATTAGCGTTGGGCTAGTGTGCTCGGCAGCAGATTTTACGAACAAGGCTCATCATGATTTATCTGAACGGTGATTTCATGCCTATCGAGGAAGCCCGGGTTCCGGTGCTGGACAGGGGCTTCATTTTTGGCGACGGCGTATACGAAGTAATTCCTGTCTATTCCCGCAAAGCTTTTCGCCTGGCCGAGCATCTGCTCCGCTTGCAGCACAGCCTTGACGGGATTCGTCTGCAAAACCCGCATTCGGCCAATGAGTGGCGCAGCTTGCTGGAGCAAGTCATCGCGGCCAATGAACATGACGATCAGTATCTCTACCTCCATGTTACCCGCGGTGTCGCGCGGCGGGATCATGCTTTTCCAAAAGGGGTGATTCCCACTGTATTCATCATGAGTAATCCCTTGCTGGCGCCGCCGGCGGAATTACTTTCTGCTGGCGTTGCCGCTATCACAGCCAATGACAACCGATGGTTACGTTGTGACATCAAGGCGATTTCACTGTTACCCAACGTATTACTGCGCCAAATGGCGGTTGATGCGGGCGCAATGGAAACAGTGTTGTTGCGGGAAGGTTTTATGACGGAGGGAGCGGCGAGCAACATTTTTGTGGCGAAAAATGGCGTTCTGCTGGCTCCGCCGAAAAATCATCTCATGCTGCCGGGCATTACTTATGACATCGTACTTGAGCTGGCGGTGGCTGAAAAAATTCCATATGAAGTGAGAGCGATTTCTGAATATGAAGTACGTACCGCCCAGGAACTTTTGCTTACATCCTCAACCAAAGAAATCATGCCGATTACTTGCCTCGACGATAAACCGGTAGGCGACGGTAAACCCGGGGCGATGTTCGCATTACTGTACCGGCTCTACCAGAGCTATAAGCACAATGTGATGCGAGGCAACTTTCCAATATCTAGCCCGGATGTTTCATAAATTGACGCGCGCCCTCGCTGGTCTTTTATTTCGTATGAAAATTTCGTTCAGTCGGGCAGTATGAATAACTGCGCCACTCTTTCACAAAATCTCCCTGCAAAACAGAATCCTGCGCAATCATCATGCAAATTCATGAAACATCCGGGCTAGAAAGCCACAACCTATGAGCTCGCCCGAGCAACCCACGCTAATCGAATACCCCTGTGATTTTCCTATTAAAATCATAGGGCGCGTCGGGTCTTTGCCGGGTTCCCTACCCGGCGCGGCGTCGCTGGAACATGGCCGGCAGGAGTTTACCCAGGCAGTATTGATGATCGTAAAACGGCATGCACCCGATTATGATGAGGCGAATATGGAGGTCAGGATCAGCAAAAAAAATACCTACCTGAGCCTCACCTGTACGATACGCGCCGTTTCCCGCCAACAACTGGATGCGCTATACCAGGAACTGTGCGATCATCCATTGGTATTAATGGTACTTTAACGAGGCCGCGAGTTCTGGAAATCCCGAATACTTTTTCGATGATGCACCCCCCATGTCTTGAACCGGTAAGTTCAAACATTAAAATCCGATATGCCGGCCTGACGGACTATCTTTCCACCTGGCAAGCGATGAAGGATTTTACCGGTTCTCGTACGACAAATACGCCGGACGAAATCTGGTTGCTGCAACATCCGCCAGTTTACACTCAGGGTGTGGCAGGTAAGCCGGAGCACCTGCTGCATAACGACGGTATTCTCGTCATTCGGACAGATCGCGGCGGCCAGATCACTTACCACGGTCCTGGTCAAATTGTCGCCTACCTGCTGCTGGATATGCGCCGCCTCAAACTCGGCGTGCGCGAGCTGGTCAGGAAAATCGAAAGTGCAGTAGTAGACTTGCTATGGGACTATCGCATAAGCGCAGTGGGTCGCAAGGATGCGCCGGGCGTATATGTGGATGGGGCGAAAATCGCAGCGTTGGGGCTAAAAATAAAAAACGGTTGTTGCTATCATGGACTGTCTCTCAACGTTGACATGAACCTGGCGCCATTTGCAGCGATCAATCCTTGTGGCTATTCCGGATTACAGGTAACCCAAACCAGAGACCTTGGCGTAACCGATGGATTGGAAACGCTGTGCAGGAAGCTCGCCGAAAAATTACAGGCCAGACTTCCGGGATAGAGGATCCTGACATTTCAGGAACAAGCCGACGCGGCAATAAATGCGGAAAATGTTCGTGCAGCGTTTGATTACATTCAAGAAGTAATTTATAGCGCCAGAATCGGGGGGCGGAACGCATACGGGAAACTTGCAATGAATATCCGCCACATGTGCGCTTTTTATGTACCCTAACTGTGTACCCACCAAGAGGAATAATTCGTTTTATCCATGACAACTGAAACTCGCCAGAAAGGTGCGGCCAAGACCGCGCGAAATCCCGTCAAAATTTTGCCGCAATCCGCCGACGAGGTGCTGCGTAAACCCTCATGGATACGGGTACGCTCATCCAATAGTCAGGAGTTCTACGAGGTTAAACGTATTCTTCGGGAACAGAAGCTGCATACCGTATGCGAAGAAGCTTCCTGCCCCAATATCGGCGAGTGCTTCGGTAAAGGCACCGCGACATTCATGATTCTAGGCGACCTCTGCACCCGCCGTTGCCCGTTCTGTGATGTGGCACATGGTAAGCCGCTAGCGCCGGATGCGCAGGAGCCTCTGCATCTTGCGCAATCCATCGCCGCCATGAAGCTGAAATACGTCGTCATCACCAGCGTTGATCGGGATGATCTGCGTGATGGCGGCGCTCAGCATTTTGCAGATTGCATACGTGAGGTCAGGGCCCATTCGCCGCAGACCAAAATAGAAATTCTTGTGCCGGACTTCCGTGGGCGGCTGGAAGTCGCCCTCGAAAAATTGTTTGCCTGTCCTCCAGACGTGTTGAACCATAATCTGGAAACTGTTCCGCGGCTTTACCGGCAGTGCCGTCCGGGCGCCAATTACGCACATTCGCTCAAATTGCTGAAAGACTTCAAGGTGAAATTTCCGGATATTCCGACCAAATCCGGCTTGATGCTGGGCCTGGGAGAAACCGACGATGAGATTCTTGAGGTTATGCGCGATTTACGCGAACATGATGTCGAGATGCTCACCATTGGCCAATATCTGCAACCGAGCACCGGACATTTACCTGTATTACGCTACGTACCACCAGAAGGATTCAAAGAGCTGGAACGTGCCGCGACGGAAATGGGATTCAGCAATGCGGCGTGCGGCCCCATGGTTCGTTCCAGCTACCATGCCGACCAGCAGGCACATGAGGCTGGTATCCGATAACTGCTAATTCCACGGTACTTTTTTCTAAACGACCAGGATATTTTACGGCCAGCAAGTAGCGCACACCCAACAGGAGTTGCCCGAATGCGTACCATCACTGTATTTATTATCTGGCTATGCGTTTTTCTCCCTGCCTGCGCTACGGGAAGCGGTCCTGTTTCGGGCCAGGATACGACGGAGGCGCTGAAGCAAGCACTCACTCAAGGCGCTGATGCAACGGTGGACAAGCTCGGGGTAGCGGATGGATTTCTCAATAACCCCAAGGTTAAAATTCCGCTACCCGGATCGCTGCAGAAAGTGGAGGGCATCATGCGTACCCTGGGCATGAGTAAATATGCAGATGGGTTGATCGTGACAATGAATCATGCAGCGGAAACAGCGGCAGCCGAAGCTAAGCCGCTACTGATGGATGCGGTGCAAAAAATGTCCGTGGAAGATGCCGGCACCATATTGGCTAGCGGCGACGACGCGGCAACACAATATTTTCGTAATACGACTTCAGAGGCATTGTCTCAAAAATTTTTGCCGATCGTAAAAAATGCAACCGATCAGGTGGGCCTGATAAAGAAATACAATGAATTTGCGGGAAAGGGCGCGAAATTGGGTTTGATTGGGGAAAAGGACGCGAATATTGAAAACTACGTTACACAAAAAACGCTGGACGGACTCTATCTGATGATGGCGGAGGAGGAGCGCGCAATCCGAAGCGACCCGATGGGTCAGGGCAGTAAATTAATCCAGCGAGTGTTTGGACCGCTGAAATAATTCAGTCTTGCAGAAAATTACCGAGTTTTTTTCAAAGACTTGGCGCTTCAATCTGTCCGACGCCTGACGCTTTTGCTGGGCGATCCAATCTTCTGGGCGTAACGATATTATTTTCCTCTCGCAGTTCCTCGACAAGCCAGCCAAGCAGGTCTCCGATGAGCTTATCGCTTGCTTCTGCTAACGCCCGCACTGCGCCTGCAGCATTGGGCGCATGTGCCGCCTGCTCGATATGGAAACTACGCTGGGCCACCAGCGAACGCGTATCACGATTGATGAGGCTGGCGCGCAATTTTACTACCGCCCGGCTTTGGTCGGCGGTATCGAATACCTGGGTAAACTCTTCAAGTTCCAGACGCAAAATATAATCTGTTTGCACGCTATCCGCAGCGCTCATCACTCCGCCATCACTGATCCCGGCAATTCGACTCCTGATCCACTGGGTGAGCAATGTTGCCGGCGGGGAAGCCCAGCGGTTGCTGGCGTAGGTATAAGTCTGCGCAAGATCGTAATAGGCGAGCCGATAATGGATCGCGGTGCTATCCAGCCATGCTGGTGCTGTCGCCTCCGCCATCAGGAGGCTGGCCTGTAGCCGCGCATTGCCAGGTGCTTCGGCCTTGGCGGAAGTCGCAAACCGCTGTAAGCCGAAATCATATACCGCCGTGGATGTTTGCATCCGCGGCGTGACGCATCCGGCAAGCGCTACCATTGCAAAAACCACAAATATTTTCATTTTAATGACTCCCAGGGGATACGAAGCCATCTTCTCCCGGGCCGGGAGGCGGCGGTGATCTGCCAAACAAAAGACTCCCGGGTTGCTCTTCCAGTTGCAAAAGAATGCGATCCACATTACGGGAGTTGCGTGTAAGCCCTTCAGCTACTCCGTTCAGTTTGTGCATGGTGCCGGAAAGCTCTGCGGCAGTTTGAGAAAAGTTATCGATAGTCCCCCCCTGCTGATTCAATTTAGTTGTAATCTGGTTGAGCCCGATTACAAGTTGGTCAGTATGATTCAGTACGGAACTTGCATCGTTAGCCAACCCCGGCAATTTCTTGATCCCGGGTTCCAGCTGATTGATGAGGCGGCGCATCTGGCCGGTGGCTCCCTCTGTATTTTCCATTATGCGTGTAAACCGTGACCGGTTCTGATCGTCAAAAACCAGATTCAGCCGTTCCACCAGTCCGTTGGCAGTGCTGAGCAGTCGCTGTGCGGAAGTGGTTATGCTATCCAGCTCGGAGGGGCGAAAGGGAATCTGTGCCAGATTTTCCGAATCGGTTTTCAGCCTCTCAGATTCGCCGCCTTCGTCATTCAATTGCACAAACGCAAGGCCTGTCAGTCCCTGATAGCCAAGCTGCGCGTATGCGCTTTTGGTCAACGGGAGATCCTTGTCCACTGAAATTTGGATAAGAATGGTGTGGGAATCTTTCGGGTCCAGGCGGATGTTTTCCACTTTACCGACAGTTAGCCCACGGTAACGCACCGTTGCCTGGGGGTTAAGTCCAGTAATGGGGAATGCCGACACCAGCAAGTATTTATCACGCGTTAGTCTGTCGCCACTTAACCACATTGCCACGCCAGCCATGGCTGCACTCAGAAAAATTACGAATAAACCCGCCGCAAGGGCATGGGCACGGTTTTCCATAATGATCCCCTATAAATTATAGCGATTATTTTCCAGTATCTTCTTGCCACGCTCACCGCAGAAAAATTTTGCAATAAATGGGTGCCTCGTATTGACCACTTCCCGGAGCGTTCCAAGGGCCACCATGCGCTGTTCATCCAGTGCCGCCACGCGGTCGGAAAGTGCAACCAGCGTTTCCACATCATGCGTTGCCATGACGATGGTCAGCGTCAATTCAGTGCGCAACGTCTGGATCAGCTTGACGAAGCCATCGCTCAGCTCAGGGTCAAGCCCCGCGGTGGGCTCGTCCAGAAACAGCAATTCGGGATCCAGTGCCATGGCCCGTGCCAGCGCGATGCGTTTGATCATGCCGCCGGAAAGCTCGGCAGGCATTCTGATCGCATGTTTTGTGTCGATTTCCACCATTTTAAGTTTGAGCATAACCAGGTTACGGATCATGCCCTCGTCAAGTGTCCGCAACTCGCGCATCGGCAATGCAATATTGTCATATACCGATAATGCACTGAATAAGGCGCCTTTTTGAAATAATACCCCGCAGCGGTTGCGCATGTATTGCAGCTGTTTGTGCTGTCGACCATGTACGGGCTCGCCAAAGATCCTGACCGTACCTTGTGCGGGTGTTTCCAGGCCCAGCATCTGTCGTATCAAAGCGGTCTTGCCGCTGCCGGAACCGCCAACCAGCGTGAGGACCTCGCCACGGCGTACGCACAGGTTAATATCTTCATGCACTACATGCTTGCCGAAGCGGGTATACAGTCCTTCAACCGCGATAACGTAGTTTCCATTCGTCATCAATTATCGCCTTACCTTATTCCAACATTGGAAAAAACGACAGCAAAAATCGCATCGATGATAATAACAACGGTAATCGACGTGACGACTGAATTCGTCGTTCCTTCACCCAGGCTTTCCGTATTGGATTTGATTCTCAGGCCGAAATGACAGGAGATTAGCGCGATCGCCATGCCGCACACAACGCCTTTGCCCAACCCCAACCACAAATTGGCAATAGGTACCACATCAGGAAGCTTGCTTAAAAAAAACTGATAGCCAAGCCCTAGCTGAATCTCGGCAGCTACCATGCCCCCTATCAAGGCGATAGCGCTTGTCCATAACACTACGAGCGGCATTGCGATACCCAGCGCCATGACTTTGGGCAGTACCAGGCGCAGACTGTGAGGTATACCCATCACTGTCAGCGCATCAAGCTCCTCGGTAACCCGCATGACGCCCAGTTGTGCGGTCATGGATGAACCGGAGCGTCCTGCGACCAGTATTGCGGCCAGCACCGGGCCGAGCTCGCGAACGATGCTGATGCCGAGAATATTGATGATGAATATGTCCGCGCCGAACATCTGCAATTGTTTGGAAGAAAGATAACTCAGCACGATACCGATGAGAAATCCTACCAGCGCGGTGATACCCAGCGCCTGCGCGCCAGTGCGATACAGGTTCGCGGATATTTCGCGCCAGGGGATCCGTGCAGGATTGCCAGCGAGGTAAATCGCGTCCAGCAATAATTGGCCTGATAGAATGATGAGGCTGGTCAAATGCTCCCACAGTAGAAAAACTGCGTTTCCGAGGACTGTAATGGGCCACAGCAAATCGCGCGGCACAGGCGCGGGCGGAGCGGGTATTTTTTCCAGCCGATCGAAAAGTCTTTCATGCTCGCGCCGCAGCCGCAAATGCCGAGGGCGTTGATTGCCCCAGGCTCGCCATAGCAGCACCGCACCTGCATCATCCATTTGCCGGACTCCGGTGAGGTCCCAGCGTAGTTCCGGATCGGCTGCTTCATTATTAAGTTCGGCGGATAGCGGCTGAAGCCGTTTTCCAAGGGCCGCCAGAGTGCAGCTCCCCGTGAGCGTCAAACGCGGCGCGCCGTCGTCGCCGGTTACGCGGCGCAATACTATCGACGAATTGCTGCCCTCATTCTCCGGCATGGTGGCTGTCCTTGGACAATGCTAATGATAGGATATCGAGCTTCCGCAGCCCTGCTTATTGTTTTCTATTCTAGCCCTTTGTAAAAGCAAAGCGAATCGTTCGTTTAGTCGTTCGCTTGCATGAATCCGTTATCTGAACTGTGCGAGTGGGTGCCAATAAATACTAAAATTTTCAGCTCATCCGCCAGTGTCGTCACGACGAAAAGATCTCGGGCAATCGTTAGGCACTCTTCTCCGGAATGGCAATTCCAGTCACATTACCATGATACGGTTCCAACGCGATAGATGCCGAAAATTCTTACACTAATATTCACACTGTTCGGATTGTGTGTATAAGCCTCTGTTTTATCTTACCTATAACACCTGGCATAAAAAATGCTTAGATAGAGCGAGACATCAAGTCGGTAGGCAATGCGAAGGTTTGTCGGGCTCTGACGAGGCCAGTCCATCTAACTGGATTTTCTTGGCAGCACAGCAGTAAAGAAGTGAGAAGGGGCAGTTAACAACAATAATAATAATTCAATAATAATAACAATCGCATAATCAGGGTTTGGAGTATGTTTCAGTAATGAGACCATGCTCTGACTCTGATTATTTTTTTGCCTCATCACTGCCTTGAAGCGGATAGCATAGCGGAAATATTGTTTTTCGTATCAGGTCTGGCTTTAGAAGTGGGATAAGCAACAGCTCCAAACCCCTTTGGCGCACCAGCGACGAAACCAGTCGTCGTTAATGCTGGTGCTGGTGCTGATGATGGGAGGATTGCGTTTCCCGCCCAGTCGAATGTCCCGTCAAGCGAATCTGATAACCGGCGTGGCACGCATTGCACGTTTGCATCGCTTTACCCAGTTGCCGTAGGGTATGTTTGGTATCTTTCATAGACTCTGCGTCAGTAGCTATCTGGTCGAAGGCCTTGTGGACCGACATGCCCATCTGCATGAATTCCTTAGGCAATACAGCCTTGAGATGATCCTCGCCTTTATGCGCCATACCGATGCCAAGCGAGCGTGCCTCCCGCGCCACCGCAGTCATGTCCTCTTTAGAAAGCGCATCCAGGATATTCTGCGTTCCCGATAGCAGGGCGCGCATTTCAGTGAGCACGTGGTCCCGTTGATGCTCGGTAAGCGGAAGGACCCGGCGCGTATCAGCTTCACCCGCTGCTGCGGTAGCAGCGATGAAGCTTAGCGTGATAGCTACGGTTTTCTTCAATTAATTTCCAATAGATGAGATAGCTTTTTATATGACAGTCGATGCAATTCTGTCGTCATATGTGTCTGGCGCCCCGAAGAAAGTTTTTAACACATAGAAGATCGCTCGTGCTGATACGTCGTAATTCTTGCCGATTACCTGAATTAGACCCGCCTGTCTTGCAGTTTCAATCGAATTTATTTCTTCAGGTATGCTCCTAATGATATTGTTAATATCGGTATCGGACAACCATGTTTCGGCGATTGCTTTGCCTACACCGAGTGTTTTAGTCTCTCCAGCCAATTCAAATCTGATATATGTAGAGTATTCGCTATGTGGTGAAACTCTATGTTTGATAAAACGCTTTAACCTTTTGGAGAAAATCTCACCTCCGCGGGTTATCTCATAGTTCGATTCAAAATTCTTCAAAGGACGTCGCTCGTCTTTTTCGGTTGCTCTAATCTCTGTTAGATCTGCGCGGTTCCGGTTGATTCGGTTAAGCTCTCTTCGACGTTTGTTTGGTTTAGACATTGTCACTGCTTTTGCAGATAGGAATCCGACTAGATATGAATGAAATAATTTTCGAACCCGTGCATTGGCCCGGAACGGCTAGCGCAACAAGCTATTGCTTCATTTCTCGAGCCCGTAAATCATGCGCGTCGGAGCCAATAATCTCAACCTTCATAAACTCACCGGGCATCGCATTTTTCACGTTATTGATGTAGACCACGCCATCGATTTCAGGCGCATCGGCAGTGCTGCGGGCGACGGCCTTATTTTTCTGTACCTCGTCCACCAGCACAGTCATATGTTTTCCGATTTTCCGGGCGAGGCGCGCGGTGCTGATATTTTCCTGTACCGCCATGAAGCGGGCGCGCCGTTCTTCTTTTATCTCTTCCGGAACATGGCCGGGTAGCGCGTTCGCCACAGCGCCCTCCACCGGAGAGTAGGCAAAGCAGCCGACGCGATCCAGTTGCGCTTCTTCGAGAAACTCCAGAAGCTGTTCGAATTCCTCTTCAGTCTCACCGGGAAAGCCGACGATGAAGGTACTGCGCAGCGTGATGTCGGGGCACACCTCACGCCACTGCCTGATACGCTCCAGGTTGTTTTCAGAACTCGCAGGGCGTTTCATGGCCTTTAGAATGCGCGGGCTGGCATGCTGAAACGGTACGTCGAGGTAGGGAAGGATTCTCCCCTCGGCCATTAGAGGGATCACTTCATCGACGTGCGGGTAGGGATACACGTAATGCAACCGTACCCAAACGCCAAATTCGCCCAGCGCGCGAACCAGTTCGGTCATGCGGGTCTTCAGTGGCCTGCCTTGCCAGAAGCCGGTGCGGTATTTTATATCCACGCCATAAGCGCTGGTATCTTGTGAAATTATCAGTAATTCCTTTACGCCTGCATTGACCAGATTCTCCGCTTCCTGCATCACCTGGTTGATGGGACGGCTGACCAGGTCGCCGCGCATGGAAGGAATGATGCAGAAGGTGCAACGATGATTGCAACCTTCGGAAATCTTGACGTACGCATAGTGCCTGGGTGTGAGCTTTATTCCCTGTGGAGGAATCAGGCTGGTATAAGGGTCGTGCAGTTGCGGCAAGTGCATATGTACCGCCGCCATGACTTCCGGCAGAGCATGGGGGCCGGTAACCGCAAGCACCTGCGGATGGGCTTGTTTTACCACCTCACCGCCGCCTTTAGCGCCGAGGCAGCCGGTGACGATAACTTTGCCATTTTCCGCCAATGCCTCCCCGATGGCATCCAGAGATTCTTCTACTGCACTGTCGATGAAGCCGCAGGTGTTGACGACCACCAGATCGGCATCCTCGTACGTAGAGGAGGTTTCATAACCCTCGGCACGCAGTTGAGTAAGGATTTGCTCGGAGTCCACCAGCGCCTTGGGACAACCAAGCGAGACAAAGCCGATTTTTGGGGGAAGTTGCTTGAGAGCTGTCATATGAGAAATTTCTGGGAATAAATGAAATTCGAGACGAATGAGAATAAAAAGCCGGAGGGGTTATGTTCAGACCAGAGGGCCGGCGTCAAGACTTTTCGAATATTTAAAAATTATGCGGGATGAGTGAAGAGACTGCCAGCCAGCCAAATGGAGCTGATGCCCAGCGTGATGAGCGCCACCTGCTGAACAGTCGCGCCGATTTCCGGGCGCTTATGCAGACCGGGAATCAAATCCGACATCGCCACATAAATCATGCTGGCCGCGGCCAGCCCCAGCAGGGAGGGGATGAAGTGGTTCATGTCCTGCAACATGAAATAGGTCGACAAGCCCCCGAGCAAAGTGGCGGCGCTGGAAAAAAGATTAAAGAGAAGTGCTTGCCGGCGAGTATAGCCCGAATTGAGCAGGATCAGAAAATCACCAGCTTCCTGTGGGATTTCATGGGCGATTATTGCAATGGATGTAACAATGCCCAATTGCACATCGGCCATGAATGCCGCAGCAATGAGTATGCCGTCGACAAAATTGTGAAACGTATCGCCTAGCATGATCATCATACCGCTACGACCATGATCATGCTGATCACGGCTCGGTATTGCAACGATGGCAGCGCCGGGCAGGCGATCATGGGCCTCGCATTCCGCAGCATGGCAGTGGCGCCACAATACCAGCTTTTCAAGAATGAAGAATAACAGGATGCCAAACAGCACTGTGGCGGTCATTTGCCCAGGATTCTTTGAAAGCTCGAGCGCCTCCGGCAACGCATTGAGGAAAGCTGCCCCCAGCAGCGCGCCGATGGCATATGAGACCAGCATTTGTACCCATGAGGCGCGTGTATTAAGCGTCAGCGCGGCCGCGAACAGCACGCTTAACATACCGCCGAAAAGGCTGGTGACTATGATCCAGGCAAGAATGGACATTTACTGCGATTCGTGAAAAATGCAGGATTATACGCCCTTGCAGGATGCAAAATCAGACGATAGCGCGATCACACTGCAACGGACCTGGGATGGCATGTTCATAATCTTCTTCAGCTACGTTCCCGTGCCCTGCCAACGCTGACTTACTGCTCCAGCCAGATCAGTCCCGCCATGCGGCCGGTCTTGCCATCGCGGCGATAAGAAAAAAATCTCGCCGGGTCGCTAAAGGTGCATTCTCCGCCGCCGTAAATTTCCGCCACGCCGGCGTTCGTTAATCGCTGTCGCGCCAGCAGAAAGAGATCGGCTAACCATTTGCCATTATTGCACGGGCTGCGGGAGGTGAAGGCGAGAGCGGATGTTTCATCGTGTTCAATAAAGGCCTTGCGTACCTCTTCACCGACCTCAAAATGATCGGGTCCGATTGCCGGACCGAGCCAGGCCTTGAGGGGAGTGTTCAACTTACCTATCGCCGATACCGTGCGTTCGATAATTCCCGCAGCCATTCCGCGCCACCCGGCATGAATTACTGCAACCACGGTGCCCGCGCGGTCGCACAATAGTATCGGTAGACAATCTGCTACGAGCACCGTGCAGATAACTCCCGGGCACCGGCTGAAAGCCGCATCGCCTTCACATGGGGATGCGAAATCATGTTCATCAAGGTTTACGGATTTTGTGCCGTGTACCTGTTGCAGCCATTCAGGTTCGCCAGGCAAAAACCGGCGTAGCCGGGCGCGGTTTTGTTTAACGATTAATGGCTCATCGCCAACATGATCGCCCAGGTTGAGGCTGGCATAAGGTGCACTGCTGCCCCCGCCATTACGCGTGGTGAACAGTGATTTGACATTGCTCGGCGTGGGCCAGTCAGGGATGATCCAATCGTTCATGCTGCTCATGAATTGTATCGAATGTTTTCATTAATGTTGTCGCAGCATCAGCAGGAGGTTGCTCATGTCCTCGGGCAATGGCGCTTCCCAACCCATCCTTATGCCACTTTGTGGATGGGTGAGCTCCAGTTTTTGTGCATGCAGCGCCTGCCTTGAGAAACCAATCAACCGCATGGCCTCGAGAATGCTCTTCTTAGGCTTGCCCCCATACACGGGATCTCCCAGAAGTGGATGACCGATTGAATGCATATGCACGCGAATCTGGTGGGTGCGTCCGGTTTCCAGGCTGCACCGGAGCAAAGTGCTTTCATCGAATTTTTCCTGTATGCGGTAATGGGTGCGCGCTTCTTTACCGCTCGCAATCACAGCCATTTTCGTCCGCTGTACCGGATGCCGGCCTACCGGGGCATCGACCGATCCACCCACCGACACCTGGCCCAGCACCAGCGCCAGGTAATCGCGCGTTACGGTATGCTTTTGCAGTTGCCGCACCAGGCTGGTCTGGGCTTCAAGGGTTTTTGCCACTACCAGCAGGCCGCTGGTATCCTTATCCAACCGGTGAACAATGCCGGCGCGGGGTATTGCGGCCAATTGCGCGGCGTGATGCAACAGCGCGTTCAGCATGGTTCCGCGCCAATTGCCGCTGCCGGGGTGAACTACCAGCCCGGCAGGCTTGTTGATGACAATCAGCTCGTCATCCTCGTAGACGATATCCAGCAAGATAGCTTCGGCCGCGTGGCTGGTTTCGATGGAGCATTGCGCCGGCTTGACCTCGATCTTTTCTCCACTCCATACTTTTTGCCTCGGAATAGCATCTCTACCATCAACGCTGATACGTTTTTCCCGTATCCACGTCTGCAGACGGCTGCGAGACCAATCAGGCAGCAATTGCGCCAGAACCTGGTCAAGCCGCGCTCCGGCAAAATGCAGGGGGATTATCAGCTCGATCGTGGTTTCAGTCGATTCAGACCGTATGGGCTTTGCGCTATAATGGGCAAATCCATCTTTGGTTTCCAAATAACTCATCATGTCACGTAGTGTAGCTTTATTTCTGATGTTGCTGCTATCAGCATGCGGTCTGTTGTCCAAAGACGTGAAGGACTCTAAGAATTGGTCCGCAAGCAAGTACTACTCTGAAGCAAAGTCGGAATTGAACGAAGGGAATTATGGAGGCGCGATCAAACTATTCGAGGCGCTTGAGGCACGTTATCCCTATGGCCGCTTTGCGCAGCAGGCGCAGCTTGAAGTCGCGTATGCATACTATAAAGACGGTGAACAGGCCACGGCTATTGCGGCTGCCGACCGTTTTATCAAGCTTCATCCCAATCATACCAATGTCGATTATGCGTATTACCTCAAGGGACTGTCGAATTTCAATGACGATCTCGGATTGATGGGCATCGTGTCGGAAAAAATTCTCAATCAGGATATGAGCGAGCGTGATCCGAAAGCGTCGCGCGAATCGTTTGAAAATTTCAAGGAACTGGTTTCCCGTTATCCCAAAAGCAAATACACACCCGATGCGGTACAGCGAATGAAGCATCTGGTTAACGTGGTGGCTTTAAATGAAGTTCAGGTGGCACGTTATTACATGAAGCGGGGCGGCTATGTTGCCGCTGCCAATCGTGCTCAATATGCGCTGAAGGAATATCCGCAGACGCCGGCGACGGAAGAAGCGTTATTCATCATGATGAAAGCGTACGATGCGCTGGGCATGACCGATTTGCGTGACGATGCGCATCGTGTGATGAAAAAAAATTTCCCCGATAGCCGGTTCTTCGCGGATTCTACTGGAGAAAGCGGTGAACCCTGGTGGAGATTCTGGTAACACCAGGATAGGCGGCGGGCGACAGTTTCAGATGCTTTCCTTTGGAAAGGCGTTGAAGAGCTAGCCTTGGGGGTTAAACGCCACTTCCTCTGAAGGACGTTCGTGCGCAGCTTCATCGTGTAAACGCATTGCCAGGACGTCGCATCCGGCATGATGCAGCACATTGCTTGCTGTTGATCCCAGCAATAAGGCAAGGCCATGACGACCATGCGAGCCCACGACTATTAAGTCGATATGTTCCCGCTCGGCCATGCGTACAATTTCCTGTCCGGGCACACCCCAAACCATCCATCGACGGGTTGGGTCCACGTTCAATCCGTCACCGATCTGCTTCAGCTTGAATTTTTCCGCCTCCAGCAATTCGTTTGTTGAATATTCATCCAGGGCAATTGTGGTTCCATAGGCTGTATCGGGCATGGGTATGTTATCCAGCACATGAATCATGCTCAATTTGGCGCGGAATAGTTCTGCTAAATGTGCTGCTTTTCGCGCGACATGGTTTCCATGCTCCGAAAAATCTACTGCGAGTAAAATATGCTGATAGTTTCCATTATTCATTACGAGCCGGGGAGAGGAAAAGACGACATTAAAATTAGTCAAAAACGGTTGCAATGCCGAATAGCATGGTGCGGATTTGGATTATTGAAAGTATAATCGCTGGCGCCCGCGTAGCTGATCAGCGTGAAATTTCAGGTTCTTCATAAGCAACGGCTTCGGGGGATTTGATCATCGTCCTTAAAATTTTCCACACATTATCCACGATTTTTTCTTGCGCCTGGGCACTTGGATGTATCCCGTCTGCCTGAAAAAATTCACGTTTGTCGCCAAATCCATCCAGCAGGAAAGGCACCAGTTTAAGTCCATGGCGTTTCGCCAGTTGCGGGTATATATCCTGAAACTTTTGAGTATATGCTATGCCATAATTAGGCGGCAGTTGCATCCCGGCCAGCAGTACTGCGGTTTTATTTCGCAGGCAGGCTTCGATGATAGCTTCGAGATCATTACGGATGGATTCGATGGGCGCTCCTCGCAACCCATCGTTACCACCGAGTTCGATAACTACGATGTCGGGTCGATGGGTCTTGATCGCTTGCTCGATCCGGTTTCGCCCTCCCGCCGCCGTTTCGCCACTGATGCTATTGTTGATCAGCGAGACCTGGGATTTTGTTTGCAGCCGCCTCTTCAGCAGGCTGACCCATCCCGCATTGTGCGGCAGGCCATAGCCAGCGGACAAACTGTCCCCAAATACCATAATAGTAGTGGTTCCGGCTGTGGCGGCGGACTCCGGCGGCGCTGCCGCGCCTGAGCCAGCAACTCCGATACTTGACAGGATATACAGAATAATCAGGAAATTTTTCATGACAGATAATTTTATTGTGCGGCCTATTGTGCAGGCAATCGGGTTGACCAAGCAAGTAAGTACGGGCAGTGAACAGCTTACCATTTTGGAGAATATCCATCTGGAGATAAATGCAGGTGACTCGGTTGCTGTGGTGGGAGCGTCAGGCTCGGGTAAGTCGACACTGCTGGGGCTGCTCGCAGGATTAGATACGCCTTCCAGCGGTAAGGTTCATCTTTACGGAGAAGATATTTTCTTATTGGATGAAGATGCGCGGGCGGCGCTGCGTGGGCGCATGCTAGGGTTTGTATTCCAGTCATTTCAGTTACTGCCTGCATTGACAGCAGTTGAAAACGTGATGCTGCCACTGGAGCTGATCGGTACAGGTAATGCAGAGGCCGCCGCGCTGAAACTACTTGAACGAGTCGGCCTCGGAAAGCGCCTTACGCACTATCCCAGGCAACTCTCCGGCGGTGAGCAACAGCGTGTCGCCATTGCACGCGCATTCGTGACACAACCGCAATTACTGCTGGCTGATGAGCCGACCGGCAACCTCGATTCCACTACAGGGGCACAAATCATCGAACTCATGTTTGAGCTGAACCGCGAGCGCGGCACCACTTTGGTTCTAGTGACTCATGACGAAGCCATTTCAAGCCGCTGTGCCTGGCGGATACGCCTGGCCGGGGGGAGGATCGTGGATTGATGGAATGTAGCAGAGCGCATGATTGGTGCAGGGAAACAATAATGGCACTATGGCATACTGCTTCGCTTTTTGCTGCTGATTCAATCGCAGGTAAGTGAGACATCGCCATGGAAGTTATTTCTCGAACAAAACCTGAAAGACCCGCCAGGTCCCGCCGGAAATGGATGATGTTTGGCCTTGTGCTGGCCACGTTGATTGCCAGTTCCTGGGTCTGGCGTAACCACGGCGCTGCGACTGAAGCCAAGAGCAAGCCGGCTGAGGTGACCACTGTAGTGACCGACGTGGTTGCACAAAGCGACGTGCCGGTGAGACTCACGGCAAACGGCACGGTATCGGCGCAGCAGACGGTTGTGGTTCGGCCTCAGCTTAGTGCGGTCATTAAGGAAGTGCGTATCAAGGAAGGACAATTCGTGCAAAAGGGTGAGACGCTATTTTCGCTTGATGCACGCACCGAGGACGCCAATCTCAGCAAGACTGAAGGACAACTTGCAAAATCCAGGGCTGACCTGAGAAATGCCGAGCGCAACCTTGAACGCCAGCGTGAGTTGTATCGGCAAAACTTCATTTCACAGGCTGCGCTCGACGTAGCGGAGAACCAGGTCGACGCGCTGCGTGGTCAGCTTGCTGTTGACCAGGCCACTGTCCAGGCGAACCGCATTGCTCGCGGTTTCAGCGTGATTACCGCGCCGATTGCCGGGCGGACGGGCGCCATACCCGTATACCAGGGGAGTCTAGTGCAACCGACTGATGCGTTGGTGAGCATCACCCAGATCGATCCCATCAACGTCAGTTTCACCTTGCCGGAGCGGGAGTTTATTCCCCTGCAACAAGCCCGCGCGAAAGGTGAAGTGCCTGTGGCTGTGAAACCCGGTCCCGGGGGGACGCAGACAAGAATGGGGCGGCTCATATTTATCGATAACGCGGTCGATACGGCAAGCGGCACAATTGGCCTCAAGGCAGAGTTTCCCAATGCGGACAAACATCTATGGCCAGGCATGTTCGTCACGGTGACGCTCTCTCCACGCACAGTGGAGCGTGCACTGACGGTTCCGGTGCAGTCGGTGCAAAATGGCCCGGAGGGAAAATTCATTTACATGGTCGGCGGCGATAGTAAAGTAAATTCCATTCCGATCAATGTAGTTCTAGTCCAGGATGGGCTCGCGGTAATAGAAGGGGAAGGCATCATTCCAGGCGTCAGCATTGTCGTGGAAGGCGCGCAGAATCTCAGGCCGGGCAGTCTGGTGGCCGAAGCTGTGGCCAGGAGGTCGGCCATGGGGTCAACCGGCCCACAGACCAGGTGAGCAAATCAGTGTATCAAAGCGTATCTGGCCAGCCGTCAAAGCGGTCCCACAAATAAGCAATGAATCTCTCAGAATTATGTATTCGCCGCCCGATAATGACGGTGCTGTTGTCAGCGTCCGCAGTCGTGGCCGGAATTATTGCCTACGGTGGCCTATCCATCGCCGCATTGCCAAGTTACGATTCACCAACCATTTCCGTGAGCGCAGTGCTGCCTGGGGCCAGCCCGGAGACAATGGCCTCGTCGGTCGCGGCCCCACTTGAGCGTCAATTTGCCACGATCTCGGACCTTTCGGTAATCAGTTCGACGAGTACGCTGGGCAACACCACGATTACGCTGGAGTTCGACCAGAACCGCGATATCGACAGTGCGTCCATAGACGTGCAGGCAGCGTTACTGCGTGCCCAGCGATCGCTTCCAGTCGAAATGACCGCCCCGCCATCCTACCGCAAGATCAATCCGGCTGACTCGCCCGTCATTTTTTTGGCACTGACGTCCCCTTCCATGTCATTGCCGGAGCTGAACAGCTTTGCCGAAGACCTTATTTCCCCAACACTGTCGACGCTCTCCGGCGTGGCGCAGGTACAAATCAACGGTCAGAAAAAATATGCTGTGCGTGTGCTCGCGAACCCTGACGCGCTTGCCGTGCGCAATTTGACGCTCGATGACATTGCCGCGGCACTGCAAACCGCCAACGCCAATTCTCCGATTGGCACACTGGAAGGGCCGCGCCAAGCGCTTACCATCCAGGCCAATCGCCAGCTCAGCGATGCGGCGGCTTTTGCAAGACTGATTGTTGCGACGTCGCCCAATGGAAATCCAGTAAGGCTCTCGGAGGTGGCGCAGGTTGAAGACAGCGTCCAATCGCTCAAGACAGCAAGCTGGATCAACGGAGAGCGCGCCATTACCCTTTCCGTGCAGCGCCAGCCAGGCGCTAACACCGTGGCGACCGTCGATGCCGTCAAGGCGGCCATACCCGGGTTAGTTGCTCAAATGCCATCATCCGTTCAGCTTAAGCTAACCACCGATCGTTCAATTTCTATTCGCGATTCCATACATGATGTTCAGGTCACGCTGGGAATCACTATCTTCCTGGTCTTGCTGGTGATTTTCCTGTTCCTGCGCAAGGCTTCCGCCACCTTGATCCCGGCGTTGTCACTCCCGATTTCCCTGCTGGGAACCGTAGCGATGATGCGTGTGCTCGATTACAGCCTGGACAACATTTCCCTGTTGGCAATCACCCTTGCGGTCGGGTTGGTGGTGGACGATGCCATTGTGATGCTCGAGAATATCGTACGCCATATCGAGAAGGGAATGCCGCCTCTGCAGGCTGCGCTGCAGGGTTCAAAGGAAGTCAGCTTTACCATCATTTCCATTTCACTGTCGCTGGTCGCTGTCTTTATTCCTATTTTCTTCATGCCGGGTGTCATTGGCCTGCTTTTTCATGAGTTTGCCGCTGTCGTAGGCATCGCTGTTCTGATGTCTGCTGTCGTATCCCTTACATTAGTGCCGGTAATGACCAGCCGCTACGTTGCCCGGCACGAGGCCGAAGTCTTCAGCCTGAGGTGGACTGAATGGTTCGATCGCGGATTCAATAAAATTCTGGCAATCTATGAGCGCGTACTCGATTCAGCGCTGATACACCGGCGCATGGTGCTGGGCATGGCATTTGGTACATTCTTTGCCACGGGCGTGTTGTTCATGGTCTTGCCCAAGGGTTTTTTTCCTAATGAGGATATTGGCCAGGCGCTGATCACGGTGGACGCTGTCGAGGATATTTCCTTCCCCGCCATGACCGAGTTGTTGCAGCGTACCGGCGAGGTGATCAGCGCCCATCCCGCGGTCGATACGCTGATTATTTACGCCAGCGAAAGCAATAGTGCGCGGCTGTACATGACGCTTAAGCCACGTAGCGAACGCTCGTCCATCGAAAAAATAACGGAAGAGCTGCGGCGGGATGTGCGCGTGATCCCAGGCGTAAACGTATTTATCAACCCCATCCAAAATCTCAGGCTCGGCGGTCGCATGAGCAAAAGCCGCTATCAATACGTCATGCGCAGCGTTCGGGCCGAAGAACTGCGCGCCGCGGCCGATCGTCTTATCGCACGCATGAGCGACGATGCCATCTTCCGGGATGTGACCAGCGACGCGCAATTGAAGGGCCTGGAGGCCAGGGTCAATATCAATCGCGACAAGGTAAATCTGCTGGGCGTGCAAATGGCCGATATCCGTTCCGCCCTTTATAGCGCCTTCGGTGAACGCCAGGTCTCGACAATCTATACCTCCAGCGATAGCTATCAGGTTATCTTGCAAGTTGCCGCTGAGCATCAGTTCGATGAAAGCGCTTTCGGCAAAATCTATCTTCGCGCCAAGAACGACATGCTGGTGCCATTATCAAGCGTTGCGACAGTCGAGCGCGAAGTGGGACCGATTGCAATCAATCATGCGGGCCAGCTTGAAGCGATGACGATATCGTTTAATCTGGCTCCCGGCGCATCCCTGGGCGATGCTTCTGCCCTTATCGACCAGTTCAAGCGCGAGCTGAATCTGCCAGCCAGCATTCTCACCAGTTATGCGGGAGACGCTGCGGCGTTCCAGTCTTCCCAAACGAGCCAGGTGGTCCTGATTGTCGCTGCGTTGCTGGTAATCTACGTGTTGCTTGGCGTGCTATATGAGAGCTATATCCATCCGCTCACGATCCTGTCCGGATTGCCTTCCGCAGCCGTCGGCGCGCTGGGGATGTTATGGTTGTTCGATATGGAACTGTCGATTATCGCCATGATAGGCATCCTGATGCTGATCGGTATCGTCAAGAAGAATGCGATCATGATGATCGACTTTGCACTCGATGCTCAACGCAGCGATGGCCTATCCCCGTATGAGGCGATCCGGACCGCATGTCTGTTGCGCTTCCGGCCCATAATGATGACTACGCTGGCAGCACTGATGGGCGCGCTTCCTATCGCACTCGGTTTGGGCGCGGGTGCGGAGCTGCGTCAGCCTCTAGGACTTGCCGTGGTAGGAGGTTTGCTGTTTTCACAAGTCATCACACTTTTCATTACACCGGTAATCTATCTTTATCTGGACCGTTTTTCCGGCGAGGGACCGCTCAAGCTGGAGGGCGATCTGGAATCGGCCTTCGGAAAAAATTGATGACGGTTATGGCGAAACATGCGGGTTCTTGAAATTATTTACTACAATTTCACCTCCGGACATCACGAGGTCGGGATATTCCAAAATTTTAAGGTTATGTGCGGGATCTCCCCGGACTGCAATAATATCCGCAGGCGCATCCTTTTGCAGTGTACCCAGTAGCGGCAAGCTCAGATGTTGGCCTGCTTTCGAAGTCGCTGCACGCAACACGTCCATTACGCCCAGCTTTGCCATTTGCATCATGTACATAAGCTCTTGCGCATCGATACCCCTGGGGATATCCGGATGCGCAACCTCGGCGCCGTATAAAAGTTCTCCTCCAAGCGCCGCCCAGTTGCGGGCATTAGCCGCAATCCCGGAACATTTTGATAGCGTGTCCAGCGTACCGACTATTTTTACATTCTGTGCCACTGCCTGTTTTAACAACGATTCAGGAATAACGTTACATGGCATGTGAGCCCACTCATCAACACCTGCATCGATTGCAATTTGTGCGCCTTTTACCTCAGCAATATGTGCTGTCACTTGACGATTATTTTTATGCGCTTCATCCACAATCGCTCTTACGATAGTCTCCGATAGCAGTGGCCATGTATGTTGCGCGTGGGAAGAATCATGGGCATGTGGATGTGGATGCCGGGCATCCACGTGTTCGGCAGCTGCTGGATCATGATGGCCATGATTTGAATCATGGCCATGACTGGAGGACCACGGGGCACCCGCTTCACCGCCGGGTTCCAGCGCGACTTTGATCACGACAGCGCCCCCCCTGATAAGATCGCGGACGGTTGAGCGTGCTTCTTCTTCCGTTGAGACCGATGTTGCGACATTGGTATCTCCCAACATCGGGATAGGATAACCATTCGGTGCGGTAATTATTGGTCCGGAGGTGAGTACACGTAAAGCTCCATCTCCGCCATAGGGCTTATGTATGGGCCCGCCGACGTCCCGGATCGTCGTAACGCCATGCTTCAGGACGGTATCCGCAGGAATATTTTGAAATGAAAGATGTGCGTGCAGTTCGATAAAGCCGGGTAGTATCGTTGAATCGCCCAGATCGATGACCTTCACGTTACTGGACTCAAGTGATTCGCGCGTATCAATTCGTGCAACTCGCCCATTTATCACTAATATCGATGTGTTGGTTCTGATGTTATAGCCATCGAAAACTCTTGCCGCGTGCAGCAGAACAGATTCATGCTCTGTTTCCCGGGCGATGGCCCTGGAAGAAGTAAACCCGGAAGAAGTAAAGATTGCCAGAATCAGCAATAAGCAAGGCGTGATGTGGCTGATCAAGCGGAAGCGCATGCATTTCATCATTTCATATCCCATTTCATATCCTTTAGCAGTGGTGTGGTTCGATGGCGCCAATAAGCACGCAGAGTGCCGCCATGAGAAAAAAGCTGCCCCAGGCCGATTCGACCAGCTCATCCTTTCCTTCGTTGGTTTTGTAACAGCAGCCCCAGAATTTTCCCGGAGCGATCCTGTTTAAAATTATTTTACGATCACTGTTTTCGTCAAAGTCGGTGAAATATCGACTGCGAACGATTGCAGTCAGCCGTTGATGGGCATGAATACGCCATGGACTTCCATCCGATACAAGATCAGCCAGGGACAGCATTGCCAGAGACGCAATCACGGTAGACGAGGGATCGGAAAGCCCCAAGGTGTTGTCGAGCTGATTCGGAGGCAGAGGCTCCGGACGTGAACGCTTCCAATATTCACAGGCCGATCGAGCATGAGTTAAGTAGGGTTCTCCCCATCGCGCTGCCGCTCGGCTCAATCCCAACATGGCCCAAGCCTGACCACGAGACCACATGCCCGCTCGATCAGAGGGACGAAAACGCCCTTGTTCAAAATGTGCGACGGAATGAAATACGCCATCTTCCGTGTGACATGCCGTCAATATCGTATTCGCATGACATTGGGAGATGTGTGCATGATCACCACGGTCACTGCCGCCAAGAAGCTGCATTAAGGAAGCAAAGGTATCCGTCGTAACGAGTTTATTTCCTTTTTTTCCGCCACCCATACCGGTACCAAGGGGTATGCAATTTATTTCCGGATCATAGGAAGCCGCAAGCGCGGCGATGGCCTCTCCTGTAAGCTTGCGTGCATCGGCATCGTGAAACCAAAGCGCTCCCAGGGATGCGCCATACCAAAAAATCAGGCTTCGATTAACGGAATCGACGCTGATTTTCGGGGATAAGCGTTGACAGATATCCGATGCCTTGCGCTGATCCGCCGTTGATTCAGTTAACCGCGAGCGCAGCCACCACAACGCGCTCCAGAATCCTCCGGCCCAGGAACCGCCCGGGGAGACAACCCACCGATCAGTAGGTCCCGGTGAATAAAGGGGAAAGCCACCCATAGCGTGAGAGTCAATGGTCTCCATACGGCGAATCATCAACTCAAGCGCACTTGTCAATTCTTTACGGCTCAATAACTGTTTATCAGGCCTATGTACATCGTTATTATCCGACTTCATTTCGGGTATACGCATCAACAATGCTTTTTCAGGAAACCGGGTTGAAATTTATGTAAGCCATATCGGTACTGCCGGATTCCGGTTGATGAAGGATCAGCAAGTGGGGGCCTGTACTTTGCGGCGACGGGCGGATGCCAATACCAAAGATAGGGCACATGCGAGTAAAAGCGAGCTAACCTGCATGCTCCAGCCAAGCGGAAAGCCAATGGAATAATTGGACAAGGCACCGTAAAGTGGCGGACCCAGCGCGAAGCCGCCGAAGAAAGCAGCTGAAACGAGGCCGGACGCGGCACTTACGGGACCAAAAGCTGGATCTCTGATCAGCATGCTCATCGCTATTGCGTTAGTGCCTACTGCGGTAAGTCCCATGCCGGCTGCACCAACCCACAGCCACCAAAGGTTTTCCGGCCCTGCTTGCATTGTTGCCATCACCGCGCAAGCCGCAATAGCGATCAGTACGAGTAAAAGTAGCGACTCGTCTTCAAGTTTGGCGCCCATGGGTGTCAATACCATGCGCGAGATTATTCCCATTACACCGAAGACGGCGATCAAGGTGCCGGCCAGCGATAGCGGCATGCATTGCTGGGTAGCAAAAGTGGGCAAGAATGTGACGAAGGCGGAAAGCGATATGCCAACGCAGAACTGAATGCCCATCAGCCGCAGCAACAGCGAATTCGGCGGCAAAAAAATGAAGCTCTTACCCGTCCTTGCGTGTATTTTAGGGGTGACGAAAGGCGCCGTTATCCCGAACAATATTGCAGCGGGTACAATCATGCCTACCGCGACACGCCAGCCATATTGAATTGCGATGCTGGGAAGTGCCAGGCCGGCGAAAAGGGCCGCGACCTGAACGCCAGATTGCTTGAGCCCTACGACTTGCGCTCTTTTTTCCGGCGGAACCTGCTGCGCGATCAATAGATTCGTAACCGGATTTGCAAGGGCTTGAGCGATGCCGCAAACAGCGGCGGCCGCGACCAAGCCATAAAAATTTTCAGCCGATGCCATCAGCGCAAAAGCTGATGCGATGGTGAAGAAAAGCGCTATCAATGCATAACGTGAACCAATACGGTCTACGAAAATTCCGGCCCAAAGCGACAAAATTGCTGCCAGACCAAATGAGCTCATTACCAGATAACCCAGTAATGCGGGCTCAAAGTGCAAGTCATGGCCAAGGAGGGGCCCAAGCGTGCTGATGGCATATAAAATCAGCATTGGCAAGGTCATAGCGAACACCAGCACTACTCGAAGCCAAACGCCCGCAATGCTTGCATGCCGAGCGTCGCTGGTCGTTACCGGCATGGTTCGCACCTTGTGCTGCCGAATGGATATCGACCCCCATACGCTGATACAAGGGGGTAACGACACCCACGCTGCATGCTGCACCCGCACAGTAAGTAGCTCGAGAAATTTGACAGATTTGCAGAAATTGAATCAGGCAAAATGATATGCGCCCTTTTCTTTATATAAATTGATGAGTCGGCGGCCCACGGAACTGATAAGCGACTCGTCTGTACCGTCAAGAATGCGTGACGTGCGTGCGATTCTATAAATACCGGAAAGTGGGGTCAGATCACTGACGCCTTCAGCACCGTGAATCTGTACCGCCGAGTCCGAGGCGATGCACAAAGCTTGTGATGCCGCCATTTTGGCGACATTGATCTCGACATTATTTGAACGCTTAGCGTCGACGCCTCTCGCCGCAACCCGAATCAGTTCACGCGCACTTGCAATAGCCTGATACGCGTTGACAATGTGTTGGCGCACCAACTGTTTCTCAGGTAATCGAGCAGATCTGCCACGCTCAGAATTGATTCTAGCTCCCATCAAATCGAAACACCGCTGTGCCAGTCCCACCCAGTTCATCGCACGAAGCAATCTGCCGACGCTCAGCCGCTGACCCATTAATTCGATACCGCTGCCGCAGGTTCCTAGCAGATTATGCTCAGGGACCTGTACATTGCTAAACGATATCTCGCCTTGATCCAGCGAGCGGCCCATCATGGTAATCCGGCGCTCGATCCTGAATCCCGCCGAATCAGTCGGAACGACAATCATCGAGAGGGCTTTGCCGAGAGCGATGTCTTCCCCGGCGGTACGCGCCAGCACAGTAATGAATGTCGCCCGGTCCGTATTGCTGACAAACCATTTTCTGCCATTGATAATCCAGCTCCCATTTGAAACATATGCGAATGTCGTTATCAGGCCGGGAACAGACCCGGCATGCCCTGGCTCCGTCATGCCGTAACTGGGGGTGGCTTTCCCGAAAGCCATGGGCTCGAGAAAGCGCTTGCAGACTTCATCCGTTCCGAATTTCAGGAGCATATGCGCGTCAAGCGCGGAGTGACTGCCGAAGATTGCCGGAGAGAATTCTGTTCGTCCCTCCTGTTCAGCAACGATCAGGTAGTCTTCAAGTGAAGCTATTTTTCCACCATGCGAGGGTGGATAAAATAAACCCCATAGTCCGGCACGCCTGGCTTTTTCAGTCAGTTCCGCGTGCAGCCGGTTTGACCCCTCGTCGTCTTGCGCCAACCGTGATTCGTTCGGGATAATCATTTCATCGACAAATTTTCTCACCTTGCTCGACAGCGCTTTAGCCGACCCTGTATGCGTCGATTTTTCATGTGTGCTCAACACTGGTTGGCCCCATGAGTAACGCCGGGCTCAGCGACAGGCTGGGTAAATTCTATTTCCGCGGTCAGCTGTTTTTTATCGATCTTTCCCGCTGGGCTGAGCGGTAACTGCCGGTAATAGCGCAAGTATTCCGGAAGCTTGGCGGTCTCCAGGCCCTGATTGCACAAGTAGCGAGTGAATTGCGATAGTGAGGGACGTTCTGCTCCATCTCGCAATGCCAGGCAGAGGCAAACGCGGTGCCCCAGGTCCGGATCGGCAACCGGTATACAGGCGGCGCTCACGACAGCTGGATGGGAGACAGCAATGTTTTCGATTTGTGCAGGACTGATATTGACGCCGCCACGAATAATTATGTCCTTTTTACGCCCCGACAGCACCAGATACCCATCATCGTCAATAAGTCCCAGGTCTCCTGTATAAACCCATCCATCTTTGTCTCGGTATAGGGCGTCCAGGTCGGGCGCATTGACATATTGCATTGGGCTTATCGGACCTCTGGCCGTGATTTCACCCACGCAACCCTGCGGAAGTTCCTGCTTCTGGTCATCCACTATCCGAATGGAGCAAACGTCGGGATGAGGCCGGCCCGCCTTGAAAAAAACGGTTGCCGGATCGTCGTCAAGCATAGTGTGGCAATTAACGCCATCCGCTGAACCGTATAGGCTGATAAAACCACATCCAAATGCTTCGGTACAGCGACGAATCGAGGCGGCATCGATTTTCGCACCACCGCTGATGATAGCGATCAGGCTGGAAGTATCGGTTTTCGATAATGCCGGGTCTGCAGCGATGCGTTGAAACATTGTCGGAACCCCAAATATATAGGCAGGCTTCAGTTCCGCAATAGTTTGGATGGCAGCCGCGACATCGAATTGCCGCAGGACGATAACCGATCCACCGAGCCAGGATAAAATGCCGAATGTCGCGGTTGAGCCAAATGCCGTGCCGAGCGGCATCAGGTAAAGCCCTCTGAAGGAACTGCCGTCAGGATGTATGTGTTGCAGAAAGCGTCCCCGTCCACCAGCCAGTGCGTTGTGAGAATAAGCAATCCATTTTGGCTCGGCTTCGGTCCCGGAGGAGATCAGGAAGCGAACGGGCGAATCAGGGGAAACTGGCGGCAACTTACCGGTCTCGATGGGCTCGGCCAGAAAGAGATCATCCAGCGTGTGCCAGCCTTCCCGGGTGGCTATATCGTCAACGATCAGAATACGAAGTGACAACAGGGTGGGGCGCAGCGATTCGATAAGTTCGCACAGATCGATGTTTGCGTATTGCCCTTCGATAATAATTACACGTGCATCACATCTTCTCAGTAAAGACTGAACATCGAGGCGACCGCGCCCCAGCGGGAAGGGCGCTACGATCGCACCCAGCGCCGCAGCCGCGAGATCGATTGCGCAACTATGCCAGGTGTTGTGGAGCTGGTATGCAATGACATCTCCGGGAACAATTCCGAGTGCCCTGAAACTTGCAGCAAGGCGACGAACCTTATTCGATAACCCTGCGTATGTGATGGTGTGGTCGAGGGACATGACCGCCGGGGTATCTGGATGCTGCCACACATGCTCGCAGAACAACTCGTATAACGATTTATTGGGATAGGTTCCATTCCGGGCCCACCGGTTGCGAACCTCGGCAGGAACCAGATCCATGATTCCGGAATGGTTCATTTGAAGCTCCAGGGGGAATTGACTTTCGTATAAGCTCCGGGGCTCAGGGCCGGCCGCAGATGTGCCATGGTTTGCAGGTCTGCAAGGTCTTCAATGACAACAGCTGAGGGAACGCCCGCATGTTCAAAGATGCCTACCCACTCATCTGCCGTTCTTGAAAGGAACAAGTCGCTCAGGCAATGCTCAAAATTGTCTTCTTCAATAACGATGGCGGCACCCAGGGCTTCGGCTAATCGTACCGCGGTCTTTAAATCGCGACATTCAACCGCAATTTTTCCCTGCTTCGTCGCATAGATCGTATCAATAATGCTTTTTGAGGCTGAGCCGGAGCCTGGCAACTCGTATAGGCTCTGAAAGTCATCTGCACACAAAAGCGTCGCCGCACTCATTAGCGATGATGTGACTTTCGCGCTCATGTTATTCATACATCGATTGAGCAGCGCGATGGTGATCCCTTGTGCCGCAACAACGCCTCCAAGCACATCGAGTATCGTAAATAAGGACCCGCCATGCGTGCCGGAGGTTTCCGCGATCTTTTTGGCGATTCCGGAGTAGGCTTGAGCCATGAAGTCTGTGCCAGGCATTTGGCTCGAGGGAGAATGTGCCGTGCTGTCTGTCGCCCAACCACCGGCATAGGCATAAATCAGGGATGGATTGGTTGCAGCCAGATCTTCATGGTCGAGATTTAACAGTACCGCTTTGCCAGGCGCCCAGTTATGCAGAAAGACGTCGGCACGTTGCACCAGTTCCTTGACTTCTGTTTGTCCTGCCAAGGATTTGATATCGACTTCTCGAATAGTTTTAAAACGGTTAAGGGCATCGAATCGTGCAGAACAATCACCTGCTATTGGCGGCATGCTTCGCAGAGGATCTCCGCCTGGTGGTTCTATCCGGATGACTTCCGCGCCCAGCAGCGCTAGCAGGTGCCCGGCAAGAGGGCCTTGGATCCGCCGGCACGATTCGATGACGGTGAGCCCGCTTAACGGTAAATTATCCGTGGAAGGACTTGACCTTCCATCCTTGAGGCGCGTCTCGAAAAGAAACTCCCACGGGCCTTGAAGCCACACGTGCCGGCTATCTTCGTCCTGGGCTCTATCATTTATGGATCGTACGGGACAAATAGCCATACCGGTTCTGGCACATATTTGGGAGATACGGTGATATGTAATGTTTGATATTGCACCGAATAACTCATCAGGCAGAGGGGAAATGGCTTTGGCATACCGCAGCAAAAAAGCAGTCCATCCTTTGCCGGCGACTGCTGAACTTACTCCGATCTCGGACCAGAATTTTTGCCAAGGGCCAGCGTCAAGTGTTTCAAGTTCAAAGAGGACGCCATCCAGTGAAATGAAAGGTAAACAAGCCGGATGTGGGATATGGCGTGGCCCTGAACTCTCGTGAGACTCTGAAGTTGTTGCGCCCGCGATATACTGCCCCATGCTTAACAGGGCTGCGGATGCCATCGAGACGTTACTGTTCGATACAGAGAGGCCGCGCAGCTGGCCAATCGAGGCGCTAACCCCGCCCTGAAGCGCCAAAGCGGCCGTCAGCGTCGAAACGTAATTCAATCCCAGCGGTTGGGATTTACCGCTGGCTCGTCCATGTACCGACATCAATCCGCAAGCTGCCTGCATGATATTTTCGGTCACAGAAGCTTGTTTGGAGCTATCACCCCATCTGGTTACATTACATGTTATGGGTGTGGTATGTGGAGTCTTGAATTCAAAAGAAAGTGCTGCATTGTTTGAGCAATTTTCGGTTGCTTCGATTTTCATGCCCAGCGCGCCGGACTGGTAAAGAAGCGAGGACACTATCGCGGCATAATCCGGAGCAGCGCTTTTTAGCGGCCCAGTTATTGCACAGCTGGTTAATGGGCGATTCATACTCATCCCTTATGTGTGGAGTAGGGCCGGTTCAGCACCCCCAGCAACCGCCGGCAAAATGGTTAACGAGTCGCCATCGCTCAGGCTGGTTGAAAGACCGTCGGTAAAACGAATGTCGTCGTCGTTCACGTATATATTGATGAAGTAGTGCGCCTTTCCTCCGGTGATCAGCTTCTCTTTGATGCCGGGATACCGCTCCTCCATGTGCTCGATGACTTCGAGTACACTGAAGCCGGTAATTGTGAGACGTTTTTGATTCTCGGTAAGTGGTCTTAATATGGTTGGGATGTGTACAGTAACCTGCATGCTTTTTCCTTTTTCTGATTTTATGATTTTGAAGAAACCGCAATTGGAAGTGACGCGGCTGGACCTGATTTTGCCTTTCAGCGTTAAAATTAAAGTGCGTAGCAGGCAGGTCCATCAAGCTACCATTGCCAGTTCCCATTCCGATTTGTATGAGTCCAGCATTCTGATTCGCTCCTCGGTCACCATGCCGTCACAAATCCGGAAACTGCGAATTTCGTCTCCATAAACGGGATTTGTCGGAATGATGACGTAATGGGACTGAAGCTCGGCCGCAAACTTGACGTCGGTACGACTTGGATAGGCCTGCGTATCAGTGTGGGAGTGATAGATAACGATAGGTTCTTCGTCCCGTGCCTCCATGTCTCTCCAGACCTGCAATTGCTGATTGGGGTCGAACTTGAAAAATACCGCCGACCGGGCCGCATTACGCATCGGGATCAGGCGCAATGGAAGATTGCACCCCTGGGGACCGGCGATGATTCCACAGGTTTCGATGGGATGATCTTTATGTGCTTGAGTAATCATTGCCTCAACGAGTTTGGTGTGTATGGTCAGCATAATTTTTTTAACCTCCATGACATTGTTTATTCAAGCGGCGAATGGAAACATTATGATTTTGTCATTCTTGGCCCGAAATCCGGTCTAAAACAGGTAACGACTTGTGTTATTTGTGGTTTGAATATCAGCCTGGTAAGCGATGGCGACAAGAATAGCGGTCAGCCCGTCTGCCGGCCGCTCAGCTAATACTCAGCTAATAACTGGGCAATGACTGATCGACGTCCCTGATCCACGCCAGGATTCCACCGTCCAGGCTTTTGACGTTGGTGAAGCCTTGTTTTTTCATCTCCACGAGAACATCTTTCGAACGGACGCCCATTTTGCAATGCACTACAATGAAATCCTCTTTGTTGAGTTGCGATAAAACCTCTTCGGTCATAATTTTATTTTTGGGAATATGGTTGGCGCCTTTTATGCGGACAATATTCCATTCTTCGATTCCACGAATATCGATGAGCCGCATATCCTTACCGCTATCCTGCATTTTCTTGAGTTCTAGTGGACTGATTATGAAGGGGTTAGTCATGTTTTCTGTGGTTACCGGTTTCAGTCCGCAAAATTCCTGGTAATCCATTAATCCGGTTATAGGAGTTCTCACAGGTGCGCGCCGTAAGGGAATAAACCTATATGTCATGTCCAGGGCGTCATAGACAGCGAGTCTTCCAAGCAGGGTCTCGCCTAAACCGATGATCAATTTAATGGCTTCTGTTGCCATAATCGCGCCGATCGAGGCGCAGAGAATGCCTAGCACGCCGCCTTCGGCGCATGAAGGCGCCATTTCCGATGGGGGTGGCTCGGGGTACAGGTCACGATAGTTCAAGCCCACTCCACCTGGCGCATCCTCCCAGAAGACAGAGGCCTGTCCTTCGAATCGAAAGATGGATCCCCATACATATGGTTTTTTCGCAAGCACGCAGGCATCGTTGACAAGATACCGGGTAGAAAAATTATCCGTCCCATCTACAACCAGGTCGTAGCCTGAAATTATCTCTACGGCATTCGTCACTTCAAGGCGCTCGTTATGGAGCTGGACGTGAATATGGGGGTTTAACTCGTTAATCGAGTCTTTCGCACTCCTGGACTTGAGCCTGCCGATATCCGATTGCCCATGAATGATTTGCCTTTGCAGATTGGATTCGTCGACGATATCGAAGTCGATGATTCCCAGCGTTCCGACTCCGGCTGCCGCGAGATACAGCAGCACGGGTGACCCCAAACCACCGGCACCTATCACTAAAACTTTACTGTTCTTGAGGCGTTTTTGTCCTTCCACGCCGACATCGGGGATCAGCAGATGGCGGCTGTACCGTGAAACTTCATCTCTGGTTAATTCTTTCGAAGGGGGTACTAATGGTAATAATTGCATAAAAGCCTCCACGTTTAATTCACAAAGCTCATCACCGACATTCGGAAGGGTCAACAGGAGTCCATTATTCTTGTCATTCAGAAGCTTGCGGAAAAGCCGATCTGACCCCAGCGCCCCGGCATGGGATACCCTGGACGATAGGCGTAACGGGTATCCAGAAGATTTTCCATAGCCACGAAAATCTCGCCTCTTTTGCCGAGTTGCGGCAACTGGTAAGAAACACGGGCGTTCATGATCACAAATGAATCCACTCTCTCGGTATTAACCGCTCCCGCTGCACGGGGACGGTTGAGCGCTAATACACCTGACTGATACTGGGTATCAATCGTTAAGCGAATCGGCCCCATCTGTCCATTTAGACCGGCGGTGACAGCTCTCTTTGGTGTGTACGGCAAATTATCGATGCTGGGGTCAAGCAATGTCATTCCGCCAAAAACCGTCCAGTTGCGCGTAATGTTTTGTCGAATCGCCACTTCAGTGCCGCGTATGGTATAGGTACCCAGATTCAGAAACTGGGGCGGCGGCGGAACGTTGGGCGGGAAGCCGAAGATGTAGCGATTTTTTACCTGATCGGCAAATACACTGACATCAATTTGTGTTGTTTCGAAAGGATTCAGTTTGAAGCCGACTTCGGCGTGATCGAGTTCTTCCGCGGAAAGGTGCCTCCAGCTTTGCCCCAGTGCGGGTATTACGGAGGAAAGTACGGGGGCTTCCAATCCCGGATAATTGATGCCGCGCGATACATTGCCAAAGATGGTGATCCAGTCTGATATCAGAGAAAGCCCCGCATGTGGCGAGGTCTTTGTCTGGAACATATTGTGATCATAGACCCGCATGCCAACGGCCGGCACAAGCGTCCAGCCTTTAGCTAGCTCGATCGTATGGCTCAACGCTAAGTAAGGGGACGTGACGCGGAAAGAGGGTGCTTTAAAACTATCCTGCGGCGCCGGGGCCACTCTATTGAATCGCGCATTGCCCGAAATCCAGTCGCTGTCCAGTCCGGCAACAATGGCTCCGCCCTTCCATAGAGAGAATTGTTCTTTCCAGCGCACGCCAATTGTTTCAAAATTGGTGAGCGTATCCCCATCCAAGCCGGACTGATGCAGCCAGTTGCCTTCTCCCTTGCTGTAATAAAAACGTAAGTCGCCGCGCCAGTCATCGTGACGATGCGATATAAAAGCGGAGACCATTCCTGCCTGGGTGTTGTATTGCGGCGCCACGGCAGGTCTCGGCAGCCGGTTATCGCCTGGATCGCGCGCGGTATTGGTGACAAAAAGAAAGCTTGTGCCAGCCGACCAGTTGGCCCCCAGCCGCATGCCAACGCGGCCCATGACATTATTCAGTTCGCCGCTCGCATTGAGTCGCTGGCCATCCGATTGGGCGTG
Source organism: Nitrosospira sp. Nsp18 (assembly GCF_900103145.1). Classification (NCBI taxonomy): domain Bacteria; kingdom Pseudomonadati; phylum Pseudomonadota; class Betaproteobacteria; order Nitrosomonadales; family Nitrosomonadaceae; genus Nitrosospira; species Nitrosospira sp. Nsp18. The sequence goes on from NZ_FMWY01000001.1 coordinate 89,986, forward strand.
GCCTTGCGCCAGCATGAAATCCACATCACCTTTGCGGCCAACCAGATCCGCTTGCTCGATAAAGGTGTTGAAATAGCCTCCGGAAATCCTTGCTCCTGCCTGTATGCCATCCTCGGTTGCGCGCTTGGTTTCCAGATTGATCGAGGCAAAGTTGTTACCGTTGATTTGAGGTTGGGGACTTTTGTAGACTGTAATGGATTGCATGCCATTGACCGGCAACAGATCGAGCAATGGGTGGTTCCAAACGCCCATGTAAAATGGAACGCCGTCAATGAAAGTCTTGATTTCACTGCCGGGCCGACTGACACCCATTCCGCGTATAAAGACCGCCCCGCCTTGATCGCCACCAAAAGCACCCACCGGGTTGTAACGTGATATTTGTACTCCAGGGGTACGACGTAGCGCCGCTGCAAGGTCAAATGCATTCTGATCGCGCAACTGGCTTTCGGTGATCACGGCGGATGTGCTTGAGAATGCGTCGACGCGAACGCGGTCGATGATCGGATTCGCCGTCACAACGACGGGAGCCAGTGCGGTAGTTGAAGATTGCGTTGTAGTCTGTGCCATCGTAAACCCTGAAAAAACCATTGTTACAAACGTGATGGTCGATGGAATCGTTCTCTTTCCCATTCTCATTTTTATTCTTTTTCTTGAATGCTGCGTCAAAAGATGAAGCCCATCAATGTCATTGCCATATTCTTTAATGACTATAGTATGTTGACGTCATCAATTCGAATGTGTTTTTCGCTGTGTCGGAAAAACAGCCTACGGCGGCGAGGCCGAGAAGCACCATATACCGGGCTGATACCAGCTCCTCGGAGCGTTATTGCAAACGCTCATGTGCGTGCTGATGGGAAATGTAAAACAAATTTATGAAATTAGGAATGTGGCATATTGTCGCATGTGGCATATTGCCGCACCCGCTGCGATATGCCTTTTACCGCTATGCTTTACTACGAAATTTCGGAATAGGTATTACCGGAAATGGCCGTGGCCAAGAGTAACTTTACGGGTATGGAATGCTAGAAAGGCAGGGGACGTGAGATCCCCGAGTTGTTGGGAACGGACCAGTGGACTGGGTCAATGGATCGAATTTTTGCGAATTTGTAATTAGGCGGAGTGACGCGGTGCTTGCCGCGTCGTTACAAAAAATCAAATAGCATAAAGGAAGCGCTAGAGAATAACGTGCGGCCTATGATATTGCTCACGCATATGACTCTTCAAGCTCGGCGCTTGATTTTTTCCTTATTGCCGGCCGCACTGCTATTTTATTTTCATTCCCGGCCGTGCGCCTTCATCAGGAGAGAGGAGATAAGGCCCATCCCCATCACCTGCGGCCAGCACCATCCCTTCGGATATGCCGAATTTCATCTTGCGTGGCGCAAGGTTGGCTACCATGACGGTCAGGCGGCCAGTGAGCTGTTCAGGATCGTAGGCGGATTTTATTCCTGCGAAGACGATACGCTGTTCCGCTCCGATATCCAATGTAAGTTTCAATAGCTTATCCGCGCCTTCTACGTGTTCGGCATTGACAATTCTCGCCACCCTGAGGTCGACCTTGCCGAAATCATCAATTGTAATCGATGCTGCTGCGGTGCTTTTGATACCCGCTCCCTCCGTTACAGGGATGGAGGGAGCGACTGGACTTTTTTCCACGGCTTGTACAGCTTGTGTGGTTTGTAGTGGCTGTACCGCCGGCTTCAGGCTTTCCTTATTGGCATTGATAAGCATCTCGATCTGTTTGGCGTCGAGGCGAGTCATCAGATGCTTGTAGTCGTTGATCTGGTGTCCATCCGCTAACAGCCTGTTTTGCGAATTTGCATCCTTCCAGATGAGTGGGCTTACCCCCAGAAATTGCTCCGCTTGTGCGGCAAGTTTTGGCAGGACCGGTTTCAGGTAAACGGTGAGAATACGGAACATGTTCAACGCAACACTGCACACTTCATGCAATTCTCTGTCGTTCTCGTTATTTTTTGCCAGAAGCCATGGCTTCATTCGATCCACGTATTGATTGGCAACGTCCGCTGCCAGCATTATTTCCTTTATGGCTTTGCCGAACTCCCTGCGATCATAAAAGTTCGCAATGGAGGTATGACGACCCAGGAAAGTATCCCCCTCGCCGAGCTGGCAGAAAAGAAACTGATTGAACCATTTTCGATTTGCTTCGGAAATAGTGTGCGTAAGCTTCCCATCGAATTTCCTGGTGATGAATCCGGCGCATCTACTGGCTATATTGATGTATTTGCCTACCAGATCGCTGTTAACCCGCGCGATGAAATCATCGAAATTGAGATCGATATCTTCCATGCTGTCATTGAGCTTGGCGGCGTAATAATAGCGCAGCCATTCTGGATTCAAGCCCTGCTTCAGATAGCTGTCCGCAGTAATGAACGTTCCGCGCGACTTCGACATTTTTTGCCCGTTGACGGTAAGAAATCCATGAGCATATATCTGGGTGGGCGTGCGGTAGCCTGAGAATTCCAGCATCGCTGGCCAAAACAGCGCATGAAAATAGAGAATATCCTTACCGATAAAATGCACCATTTCAGTGTTGCCGCCGGGCCGAAGAAATTCATCGATCTCTGCCTGGGATTTTTGCTTCTGCTTGAAGTAATTTTCAAAACTGCCGAAGTAGCCGACGGGCGCATCCAGCCAGACATAGAAAAATTTCTTGCCGGCGGTACCGGGTATCGGAAAGCCAAAATAGGGCGCATCACGGGAAATATCCCAGTCCGTCAAGCCTGCTGAAAGCCATTCATTCATCTTATTGGCAGCTTCGGGTTGGAGCCGCGGTTTCATTTCCAGGCTGGCGCCGGACTGGCTCGAAAATGATTCAAAGACCCAGCCATTGAGGAAAGCCTTACAGCGGGGATCCGAAAGCTTGAAGAAGTGATGTTTGGAAGCGCGGCGTTCCGGTTTTGCTCCCGAAACGGCGGAGTAAGAATTGATCAAATCGGTCGGTGAATACGTGGCCCCGCAGGCCTCGCACGAATCGCCGTATTGCTCTTTGGCATGGCAATTCGGGCATTCTCCCTTGATGTACCGATCCGGTAAAAACATCCGCTTCACCGGATCATAAAACTGCTCAACGGAGCGCTTGACAATCAGATCCTTTGCTTCGAGCTGACGATAGATATCCTCGCAAAATGCCTGGTTCTCGGGTGCGTCCGTGGTGTAATAATTATCAAAACCAACATGAAAGCCATCGAAATCGGTCTTATGCTCTTGCCATACACGGTCTATCAACTGCTTGGGCGTAATGCCTTCCTGTTCGGCGCGCAGCATGATCGGTGTGCCGTGAGTGTCGTCGGCACACACGTAATGTACCTCGTGGCCTTGCATTTTCTGAAAACGAACCCAGATATCGGTCTGGATGTATTCCACCAGATGCCCAAGGTGAATACTGCCGTTAGCGTAGGGTAGCGCTGAAGTAACCAGAATTTTTCGCTTGTTCATCAATTGCCTATAGAGATTGCGCCAAACATGATTGTAACAAACTGTAAGCCCGGCAACTTGTTGAACTGAAGGAAACAGTTGTTATTGGCCAGGGCGAAGCGAGCCCTGCTTTCTTTCGCTATAAGAATATGTCCTGGCCGGATTCTGCATAACGGATGGATGCTTTATCTTCATCTGGACAGACTCTCGACCTCGATATTTGTTAATATTCGAGGTCATCATTTGTGCTGCAGATAAAGGAGTGTGTAGACGTGCCTATCACGGAACAGCAAATACAGTCTGTCCTCACGGAAATTATCGACCTCAGCACGGGTAAGGATTACGTAACCAGCAATGAAGCGCGTAATATCAAAATAGATGGCAATAACGTCTCGCTTGATATCGTGCTGGGTTATCCGGCAAAAAGCGTGGTGGAAAGTATTCGCAAGCAGGTGGTGGAAAAGCTTAAAAGTACTCCCGGTATTGGTAACGTGAATGTCGATGTTACCAGCAAGATCGTTTCTCATAGCGTGCAGCGTGGCGTAAAGCTCATTCCGGGGGTTAAGAATATCATCGCGGTAGCGTCAGGAAAGGGCGGTGTGGGCAAGTCTGCCACAGCAGTAAACCTCGCGCTGGCGCTTGCCGCGGAGGGCGCTTCCGTCGGCATCCTCGATGCCGACATTTACGGCCCTTCGCAGCCCCAGATGCTTGGCATTGCCGGCCGTCCCGAATCCCTCGACGGCAAGACCATGGAACCGATGAAGGCACATGGCATTCAGGCCATATCAATTGGTTTCTTGATCGACGTGGAAACGCCAATGGTGTGGCGTGGACCGATGGTTACGCAAGCATTGCAGCAGTTGTTGAACGATACCCGGTGGAAAGATGTGGATTATCTTATCGTGGACATGCCGCCGGGAACCGGCGACATCCAGTTGACGCTTGCGCAAAAAGTACCGGTTACCGGCGCCGTCATCGTTACCACCCCTCAGGACATTGCTCTGCTCGATGCTCGCAAGGGGCTGAAGATGTTCCAGAAAGTGGGTATCCCCATTATCGGTATTGTCGAGAATATGAGTACTCACGTCTGTTCACAATGCGGTCACGAGGAGCATATTTTTGGCGCTGGCGGTGGGGAGAAGATGTGCGGGGATTATGATGTCGAATTTCTTGGGTCCTTGCCGCTCGACATAAAAATCCGCGAACATACCGATGCCGGTATGCCGACGGTTGTCGCAGACCCGGGCGGGAGGGTAGCAGAAACTTATCGCAGTATTGCGCGCCGCATCGCAGTGAAGGTCGATGAATTATCGCTGGATCATTCAGCGCTGTTTGCAAAGATTGTAATTGAGGATACTTGATTTCCCCAGGAGAACAAACGAAATGGATGAGGGTACGTGGTCCCTCCATACGCCCCTTCCATTCACGATTAACATTCTTCCGGCACTCTCTTCTTTTTAAAAATGACCATAAAGTCGGATAAGTGGATTCGCCGCATGGCGGCCGAACACCGCATGATCGAGCCCTTCGAGCCCAATCAGGTCAAGCACGCCAATGGCCACCGGATCGTTTCATACGGGACATCGAGTTATGGCTATGATATTCGCTGCTCGGATGAATTCAAGCTGTTTACCAATATAAACTCTGTTATTGTCGACCCCAAGAATTTTGATTCGAATTCTTTTGTCGACGTGAAAGGCGACGTTTGCCTTATCCCGCCCAATTCCTTTGCGCTTGCACGCACCGTTGAGTATTTCCGCATTCCACGCAATGTGCTTACCATCTGCCTCGGCAAATCTACCTATGCCCGTTGCGGCATTATTGTCAACGTCACCCCATTTGAGCCGGAGTGGGAAGGTTATGTCACGCTGGAGTTTTCCAACACGACACCGCTTCCCGCGAAGATTTATGCAAATGAGGGAGTGGCTCAGGTAATTTTCTTCGAGTCCGACGAAGTATGCGAGGTTTCGTATAAAGATCGGGGTGGAAAATATCAGGGGCAGCACGGTGTGACGTTGCCGAAAATCTGATTTTTTTCAGCCATAGCCGCACCTTGCCCCCACTATCCGGCACCTGCAATAAATGCAGCAAGGACCGGTCAACCCGCCTTGCACCCGATATGTGTCAAAAAAATTATAAACCACTGTTTTTGCAATATATTTATCCATAAGATAGCTCGGGAATTCTCCCTTGGCGCCGGCAATTATGACATTTGCCAGCGGGGGTTTTTTTGAGAACATTCCGGGCGGGTATATGATTTTTTTCAGAGTCGAAAAAAACGCTTGATTCCAGTGGAATGAAGTTTATAATCCGCTTTTTTCCCGATATGTAATTAGGAACAGGAGGTCATCATGAAAAGCAAAGCAAACTACTTCGTACCGGCTGATCTGGTAAATATTCATACTCCCGTCACGTAGCGTCTTTTAAAGAAGGATGACTCTCATGCAAATGCGTACCACGGCCCTACGGCGCAAAGTAGACGCCGAAGAAATATTCGACACCCATCCCGAAGTCAGCCTGGATTTTGAACATGTCCAGGCAGCCTTGAAAAAAGGCTACAGCAAGCCGTTTCTGCTGGTTGACAGCCATATAGTCCGCACCAAAGCCCGCCGCTTCAAAACTGCCATGCCACAGGTGCAGCCGCACTATGCGGTAAAGGCCAATCCAGATCCGCGCGTGCTCAGCGCATTGATCGAGGAAGGCGTAGGGTTTGAAATCGCCTCCATTTCGGAACTGGATCTTCTGCTCAGCCTGGGCGTTCCCGCTGCGGAAATCTATTACAGTAATCCGATGAAGTCGCGCGCTTATCTGGAATATGCGGCGTCAAAAGGCGTGGAATGGTATGTGCTGGATAGTATCGAGGAGCTACGCAAAATTGTGAGCGTCAAGCCTGACGCAAAGTTGTATTTGCGCATAGACACACCGAACATCGGCAGTGATTGGCCGCTGGCAGGAAAATTCGGTACGCATGCCGCCGAAATCAAGGGCATCATCAATGAAGCGGTAAAACTCAAGGCCGATCTTGCGGGAGTGACTTTCCACGTCGGTTCGCAATGCCGCAACCCGCAGAATTGGCGAGTGGGCATCGAGCGGGCCAAAAAGGTTTTCGCGGATATGCGCCGGGTTGGCTTATCCCCCCGCCTGCTCAATATCGGCGGCGGCTATCCTGTTCGCCATATCAAGCCCATCCCATCAATAGAGGTAATAGGCGATGTGGTGAATGCGGCTATCGCGGACCTGCCGAAGGAAGTGCGCGTCATGGCCGAGCCGGGACGTTATCTGGTATCCGATGCGGCTTATTTCGTTTGCCGCGTGGTAGGCACAGCCACCCGCAACGGTAAGCGCTGGATGTATTGGGACGCGGGTATGTTTGGCGGCGTGATCGAAGTTACGGAAGGTCTACGCTATGAAATTCTTTCCGACCGCACCGGACACGACATTCCCTGGTGCGTCGCCGGGCCAACCTGCGATTCGGTGGATATTCTGATGCGCGATGAAATGCTGCCGGAAGATATCCAGGAAGGAGATTTCATCTATATTCCCAATGCCGGTGCTTACACCACGGCCTACGCCAGCAATTTCAATGGTTTTCCGCTACCGGATGTGGTTGTTCTCTAACTGCTGATCATAGGGTAAACAATGGCGGGACCCAATCAATGGGTTCCGCCATTGTTTTTCAGCATCATCTGGTATAACCGCCAGGATAAGTTCCTTTGCCTGTTTTGCGGTCAAATACCACAAAATGGTATTCCAGCCCGTTGTCATCCCAACGGTGTTTTTCCCGAGACGTTTCCTTCCACTCCTCCTGATTGAATTCAGGAAATAGCACGTCGCCATCGAAATCCCTTTGAATTTCGGTAACGTACAATCGGTCGCACAGCGGCAACATTTGCCGGAATATATCCGCTCCACCAATAACAAAGCTTTCCGTATCAACTGTCGTTACAGGCTTTTCCTCGTTTCCTTTGTCATCGTAGCAGGCTCTCAACGCTTCAGCTATTGAATGCACGACGATAGCACCCTGAACTTCGTATTCAGTTTGGCTTGTAATAATAATACTGGTACGTCCGGAAAGCGGTCTGCCGATGGATTCATACGTTTTACGCCCCATGATAATGGGATGCCCCATGGTAAGCGCCTTGAAGTGCTTCAGATCGGGCGATAGCCGCCACGGCATTGCATTATTCTTGCCGATGACTCGGTTCTTCGCCACCGCCACCAAGGCGGAAAGTCGGGCGTTCATATCGCGACCGGCGCCTTGATGGCCGGATGAGGGTCATAGCCTTCCAGCGTAAAATCTTCATATCTGAAATCAAAAATGCTGTTGACCCCCGGATTCAATTTCATCATGGGCAGAAGCTTTGGCTTCCGGTTTAATTGTTCCCGGGCTTGTGCCAAATGGTTGAGGTAAAGGTGCGCATCTCCCAAGGTGTGCACGAAATCGCCGGGCTTTAGATTGCAGACTTGCGCTGTCATCAAGGTCAGTAGGGCGTACGACGCAATATTAAAAGGAACACCCAAAAATATATCCGCGCTACGCTGGTAAAGCTGGCAGGAGAGCATGCCGTCAGCCACGTAGAACTGAAACAATGCATGGCACGGCGCCAATCTCATCTCAGCCAGTTCACCCACGTTCCACGAAGAAACAATCATGCGCCGCGAATCGGGGGCACTCCTGATCTGCTCGATTACCTGCGTGAGCTGATCGATATGGCCTGCGCCCTCTACCGGCCAGGCTCGCCACTGGCGGCCGTATATCGGGCCCAGATCGCCATTCTCGTCAGCCCACTCATTCCAGATGGAAACACCGTTTTCGTTGAGATACCTGATGTTCGTATCGCCGCGCAAAAACCACAACAATTCATAAATGATCGACTTCAAATGACATTTCTTGGTAGTGACCAGCGGAAAGCCTTCTGATAAGGTAAAGCGCATCTGGTGGCCAAATACCGAAAGCGTGCCCGTGCCCGTGCGGTCAGATTTCTTGTGCCCATGCTCGAGCACGTGCTGCATGAGTTCAAGATATTGGCGCATTACGGGTGAACGATAGGGCGATGGGAATGGTAGGAGAAAGTACGGGTCAACGTAACCTGCATAGAGGATTCAAGAGTATTCCCTGTATTATAATAGCATTCATACCTAGCAGCCTGTCGGACTTGAAGAATCGCAGCGAAAAAGTGCTTGGGTGAGGGCAGATTTTAGGGATTTTGAAGACCAATAGTTATTCTATCGGTCGAAAAAGCAGCGAAATATGAACCAGCCAGACGCTTTTGCAGCCGATTTCCTTTGAGTCCGACAGGCTGCTAGTATCGCTTATAACTTATTTCAAGGACGGCCAATGCTTGCATCACTGATACAAAACGCTTCATCCATAAGCCCGTCCACCAAAGCAACGCATATTCTGGTCGTGCTGCCGCAGTTCGCCCCATCGGATAAGCTTCAGAATAAGCCTGATTTTTTGGGTAGGAACGTACTGGAAACCTTATTATCGCGTCGTAAAATGCAGCTAGGGGAAATCGCGGGTACTCCAGTCGCGGCCAATCTCGAAAGTGGTTCATTATGCGTTTGGGTGACGCTGGATTTGAGCAAATCTGTATTCGAGCAGCACACATCAATGCGCAAAGCCGTGCAATTGTTGCTGGAGGAAACCCCTGCGGAAATAAATCTGGCGGTATATGGCGATGATGACCAAAGGCGCACTTTCGCGCAGCTCGCAATATATGCGGCCTGGATAAACGGCCCGGTTCTACCCTCCCGGAAAACGGACAAAAAAAACACGCGGAGGCGGCCGCTCGCCAGAATTGTCGTGCACGGGTATAAGGAGGCGGACAATTTTGCGCTATTAGCCGCCAAAGCGGAAGGTAATCTGCTTACGCGTGAACTTACGATACTACCGCCCAACGAATTAACGCCGGAGCTCTATCGCAAGCATGTCAAGAAGCTCGCTGCCACCGAAGGCTGGAAGTATCAGGAATTCGATGTCAAGGCGCTGCGTAAAATGGGTGCCGGAGCATTCGTTGCCGTAGCCCAGGGTAGCGATCCTGAAGATGCTGCCATCGTGCATTTACAATGGCGCGTGAAGAAGGCGAACAAGACCGTGGCGCTGGTGGGAAAAGGTATCTGCTTTGATACGGGCGGTCATAATCTGAAGCCGGCCCGCCACATGCACGGCATGCATGAGGACATGAACGGTTCGGCAGTTGCGTTGGGCATTTTATTGGCTGCAACTCGCGCCAATCTGTTGGTAAATATCGATTGCTGGCTCGCCATTGCTCAAAATCACATCAGTCCGCATGCATACAAACAAAACGACGTCATAACAACCCTGAATGGTACCACTGTCGAGATTATCCATACCGATGCAGAAGGACGACTGGTGCTGGCGGACACGCTGACTTTGGCGGCAAGGCAGAAGCCCGATGTGATGATTGATTTTGCGACATTGACGGGAAGTATGCACGTCGCACTCGGATCGCATTATAGTGGTATTTTCAGCAATCGGGAGGACTTGGCACAGAAAGCATTGAATGCCGGAAAGCGGGTCGGGGAGCGAATTTGGGCGTTCCCGCTGGATTCCGATTACGATGCGGAGCTGGAAAGCAAAATTGCCGACACCAAACAGTGCTCGACGGAGGGCGAGGCCGACCATATTCTCGCTGCCCGCTTCCTCAACCGGTTTGTGGGCGATATACCATGGTTGCACATGGATCTGTCCGCCAGCAATAACAAAGGCGGATTAGGAGTTGTAGGAAGCGACGTCACCGGCTTTGGCGTGGCCTGGGGAGTCGAGATGCTTGGGAATTCCTGAACGGCTTCTCCCGTAAACTCCTTGAGTGCGTTAAAAGGTAGATCAATACATCGCTGGCTGAATCTGATGGCTGTTCAAACCTGCATCACTGTCTTGCACCAGGTATGCCCCGCTTCAATACGCCGGTGAGCTTCGGCCGATCTGTCCAGCGGTAACACATCCGGCGCATTCATCAGCACAGCCCTCATTTTTTTTCTCTTTTCCCGCTCCAGACGTAGCGGATAAATCGTTGCCACCGGGTAGGCGGTGGCGCGAATTTATTTTGCGCGATTTCCCGTTGATCACGAGCTGTGCTCAGTTTTACTTGTGTATGAATCTGGGTCAAGGTCAGACCACCAGGACCTGTCATCTTGTCGGGATCAGGTTTGTCCATAATCAGATTATGGGGTTGCAAATGGCGAAATATGGGGGATATGTTAAACTCGAAGCATTGATTTAGCGAGGAAATAAAATGTCCGGCAATACCCTTGGCAAGCTTTTTTGCGTTACTTCTTTTGGCGAATCGCATGGTCCTGCGATAGGTTGCGTGGTCGATGGCTGCCCGCCAGGGATGGAATTATCCGCCGAGTATATCCAGCAGGATCTGGACCGGCGCAAGCCCGGCACCTCGCGCCATGTAACCCAGCGGCGGGAATCGGACACAGTGGAAATTCTTTCTGGGGTGTTTGAAGGCAAGACCACGGGTACCCCGATTGCGCTGCTGATCCGAAACGAGGACCAGCGCAGCAAGGATTACAGCAAAATCATGGATACCTTTCGGCCCGGCCATGCGGACTATGTTTATTGGCAAAAATACGGGATACGCGACTACCGCGGTGGTGGACGCGCCTCTGCCCGCGAAACCGCGGTAAGGGTTGCGGCAGGGGCGATTGCAAGGAAATGGCTATACACGAGATATGGCACAGTAATACGCGGATTCATGGCGCAGTTGGGACCTGTAGAGATTCCGTTTAAACGATGGGATGAGGTTGGGCAAAATCCATTTTTTGCCGCTGATCCTGATCTGGTGCCCAGCTTAGAAGAGTTCATGGATAAGCTGCGCAAATCGGGCGACTCTGTCGGTGCGAAGATCTGTGTCGTGGCGGAAGGCGTGCCGGTAGGTTGGGGAGAGCCGGTATATGATCGCCTGGATGCGGAAATCGCTTACGCCATGATGAGCATCAATGCGGTAAAAGGTGTCGAAATCGGCGCCGGGTTTGCCGCCGTAACCCAGAGGGGGACCGAACACTCTGACGAGATAACTCCCGGGGGATTTTTGAGCAACAATTCGGGTGGTATAGTGGGCGGGATTTCTACCGGCCAGGAAATCGTTGTGAATATTGCTGTCAAGCCGACCTCCAGCATCCGCCTGGGGCGACGCTCGGTGGACAAGGCTGGGAATCCGGCCTTGGTGGAAACCCACGGCAGGCATGACCCCTGTGTAGGTATTCGCGCCACGCCCATCGCTGAGGCAATGCTGGCCTTGGTATTGATGGATCACGCCTTGCGCCATCGTGCGCAAAATGCGGATGTAGCGTGTGAAACGCCAAAAATTCCCGGCAAAACCGGCCTTGAAGGAGCCAGTTTAGCCGATGCCGAGCTAAAACCGGAATTCACGGAAAACCCCGACCCTGAAGAAGCCTGAGATGGGTTATGCGGGCGTCAGCCGCATCTTTATCGCGCCCCACGCTCCAGTCAAGCGATAATCCTATCTATCAGATCCACAGCGCTCGTAATGCTCTGGCATGTGCACTGAACCCGCCACTGCTTGATCCTTTGCCATTGCTCCCAGCCTTGTGTTCTCTCAAAGTGAGCCGAACAGGACCACTGTAGGCTCGCCTACAAGAAATCTTTGAACGGCGAATCATGCGCCGGGATCGGCGCTCCTATAAAAAAGCCTTGCGCATAATCTATTTGCATTTTCTCCAGAAGAGAGAAAGTCGCAGCGTTCTCCACGAACTCGGCCGTTGTTTTCTTCCCAAATCCCCGCGCCACGTCGCATAGCGCTTTTACCAGTATCTGGTCATCCGGGCTATCCGCCAGATTTCGTATAAACGAACCATCGATTTTCACAACATCAATGGGAAGCTGTCGTATGTAATAGAACGAAGAGAAGCCGACGCCGAAATCATCCAGCGTAAAGCTGCAACCAAGCTTTCTAATCGTTTCCATGAGCTCTCGCGCCGCGGACAAATCTTCTAACGCTGCCGTCTCGGTTATTTCAAACATGAAGTTTGAAGGATCCGCATCATATTGAGTAAAAGCTTCCTTCAGGATCGATAGCAATTCGGGATCATGAAATGCATGGGCTGAAAGGTTTATCGAAAAACGGACACGGAGCCCGTTGTGTTGAATTTCCGCCGCTTGAGCAATGGATTTCCGTAACACCATATGATCGATTGCATGGATAAGGCCGGTTTGCTCTGCTGCCGGTATAAAATATTGAGGAGCAAGCACGGTTCCGTTATCGTCGAGCATGCGTAGGAGCACTTCGTAATGGTCAACGGTTTTGTCCGCGATATGCATGATGGGCTGGAAATAGAACAAGAACCGTTCATTCAAAAGCGCATACTCAATCTTTTCTTTCCAATATACCAGAGTGTGCATGCGCTCCCGGGTCTTTTCCTCGTTCGAAAACAGATGCCACCCCCCCCGTCCCGCTTCTTTGGCTTGATACATGGCGAGATCGGCCGCCGCCAAAAGGTCGTGCACGTTGTTTCCATGCTCGGGAAAAATTGCAATACCAACGCTGGCTGAAGCCTTATGGCTCCGGCCGTTTATGGTAATTTTCCCGTGGTTCAGGCAAGTGAGGGTATTTTTTGCGACTTCTATCGCCCCCTCCGCAGTAGTTTGAGGCAAGATCACTGCAAACTCGTCACCGCCCAAGCGCCCGAGTATGTCTACGCTGCGTACGCTGCCATGCAGCATGTGTGCGATCATTTTCAGCAAAGCATCGCCCGCCTGGTGTCCGCTGGTGTCGTTTATATACTTGAACTGATCCAAGTCAAAAAATAGCAGCGCACCTGAATGTCCATAGCGGGCAGCCAGATTCAGCATTTGCTCCAGTTCTTCCTGAAAGCGGCGCCGGTTATACAAGTTGGTGAGGGGATCATGATCGGCCAGCCATGCCAGTCGGCTTTCTGTGCGTTTATGTTCGGTCATATCAAGCCCTACCGAGAGCATTGCGGGGTCATTCTCGCTATGTCGCGTCAGGCGAGAATGCAACCAGAGGATATGCCTCGTCGATTTATCCCTGCATAGGACGTTGGCTTCATGACGCAATTGGTCTCTGTGTTCAGAGCGTACCTCCTCAAGGTAGGCGGGAAGATCGCGCATATCTCCATCAGGCGTGAGAAGATTGACGAACGGTGTTCCCTGCAGTTCCTTTTCTGTATATTGGATAAGCGTTTCGCCGTAAGCATTGAGTGTGAGAATTTCACCACTGGCGTTTTGCGTCATTACGATGACTTGCGCGATGTCGAGCAGATTTGTGATGAAATCACGCTCTTTGCTTAATTCATTCATTTTTCTCGCCAAAATCTGAGTCCGATCGGCGACTTGGTCTTCAAGTTTCTCCAGTTGATAGGATAGGGCCACGGCTGTTTCGTCAAGCATGCCAATTTCATCTTTCAACCATAGTTTCTGCCCATCGGTATGAAGCTCCGCCCGGAAATTCTTGAAGCTGCTCCGCGCAAGAAGCGGCAATGTGAAGGCGATATGCTTGAGCCGCGACAATGGCCTGCTAAGAATGAAAAATAATAACAGCTCGGAAAGCATAAGCCCCACCGCCCCGATGATTATGCTCTGCCGTGTCGAACTTTGGATGGTACGCATGGTGGAGGTGATATCGGTGATGACTATAAACTGTGCCTTATCGTGCTCATCTATTTTGCTCACGGAAAGCGATTTGACCTGCAGATATTGGTTATCCCAGGAAATCTGAATACCATTTTCCAGGTGGCTAAAGTCGGGATACTGCTCTGCGACTTTAATGAGAATTGCCGTATTCATTTCTTTGCTATGTGCGGCGATTCGGACATTCCAGTGGGGAATTATCATCTCGGTGCTCTTCCTGTCACTGTCGTGCTCACTGGTAAGCAAGCTGATATCAGCGCCGGAAATATCCTTGAATCCCAAGACGGCGTCGATCAGAGGCGCGCCGATGATGACAACGCCAACACTCTTGCCCTCTACCAGCAGAGGGACCGCCATGAACTGGATGCATTTTTTTTGGCAGCTCAGCGAACTGACAGGCTGTTCTCGCGCATTCACCTCACGAATCCAGTTCAGCATTACGCCTTCATGAGTGTCGGATTCCGGAATACCCCAGCTTGCCAATAGCTGATCGGAGTTATCGTAAAAACGTATCAGTTCGATACCCTTGTTAAGCTGCAATGATGCCCAATATGGGTCGAATGTTTCGGCGATATTTTCTCCATTGGCTGCCAGCAGGTCTGTACCCATTCCTTCCAGCAAAGGAAGTAATTCAGCAAGCTGATGAAGATCTTTCAAGATCTGATCTATCAAACCTTCAACTTCACTGGCATAACGCTTGTGCTGCGCGCGCCTTTGAGACTCAAAATCGCTCATCAGGCTCAAATAAGTGATTCCAGTGAACGAAACTACGATAAAGACTAATATCAAGCTGCTCAGCAGCAGAACTTTCCATTTCAGGCTCAGAAATCCAGGCGGCGCGGAGCGTGCCGTGCCGTCGGGCTGAGCCTTGTTCATGTGGAAATTATGCTCCATCAAGCTATCGCTAGAACCTATAGGAACCGAGGATTGAGAAGAGATTCCAGTTCTGGGACAGATCGCCAGGCACAGGATTGTCAAGGGTGGAGAGCCAGCCCGTACCGTTGACCCGATGATATTCGGCGCGCAGCATGAACTCGGGCGTGACATTCCAGCGCAGGCCAACTGTTATATCCTTGGCGAAGCGGTTATGTGCAGGACGTCTGGAAGCCGCAGCCCATTTGCTTCCACTACGATCGTTTCTGTCGGTATAAAGCACGTCGTATCGAACCACGGCCTCCCATTCAGGAGTAAAACGATACGCACCTTGGAAGTAATAGCTTTCCCCGTAGAAATCCAATGCGAGTGGCGCTACACCGAAGTTCTTGTATTCGAAATGGCGTAGAGCATATTCGGAAGTGAGGCTCCAACGCTCGGCATTATATTGAGCCGAGAAAACGAGCGGCGTAAAGCGGATAGAACCGGCTTGAATTGGATCACTTACTGTCGGGCTATATCCTATATTGAGTTGCGATCCACTGAATGCTAAGCGAAATCTACCTTCGTCGAGCTCATAAACGACACGGCCGATATAAGACATTTCCGACACGAATCTGCCGGATCTATCCGAACCCAACAAGGCTACCTCTGCTTCCGCACCTCTGACCAATGGGCGTGCCACCCCTAGCTGAAATGAAATGTTTCCGATATCAGAGCGTTGTTCGCCATATAGATGTGCGCCATCTGCGGCTAATGCCAGCTTCCGCGTGCGGTCGAAATAAATGGATTGTGGCAGCAGTATGCTTGGCCGCGTGAAGGGTACGTCGCGGGTATCGTTATAGAAGCCGATTGGGTTTTTCATCCTGCCCAGGCGTATTCCCAGTTGATTGCTCTCGCCGGAGAACATCGTGTAATCGAGAAAACCGTAATCCAGCCGGATATTGCCGGGGCTGCCTTTGCCCGCCCAGCGCGACAGCATCTGTGCTGAAAACTGCAGCTTGGGTAGTGGCCTCATCGAAGCGTTTAATCCCAACTCCCTGAAGTCAAAGCTGCCGTCATCAGAAGCGCTTTTTCCGAAAACGTTGTTGTTGCCGGAGCTCTTCAACCAGCTCTGGCTTGCAAAGCCATGTATTTGCAGATTTTGCGGCAACTTTTCAGCTTGCACAGCATAGCCCCACAGCATGCACGGCACGACAGCGAGCCTGATAGCCATCAGGAAACGGTTGTGAGAGTGGCTATTTGATATGGAGTACATTGACACTACCGTCCATCCTGGACTTAGTTAAATAACCAATTGCTCCAGGCGTGCTGGCGACCTTGGCAAGCATTTCCTGAGGAGAACTTACTGTATTGGGGGCTTGACCGGTTCCCGAAAACACCAATCGATCCCAGGCGGCGCGAAGCTGGTAGGGAAAGACATTCAGTGCCTCTTTAGCAAAGGTGGCGTGTAGAGGCGTGTCGTCTGGCATTACGAATATCCGTATGGCCGTGCCGTCCGGCCACTCATGGAGGCGCATTCCAAAGATGGCGCGTAGGGCGCTCCTGGTAATCGTTTTCTCGCTAACTCCGGGGTGAGTCACGATCTCATAGTGATCCGTTGCCCGAGCAATGCTTATAGTGCACAGCATGCTGAGCAGCAGATATAAAAGCAGGATAAGGCGACCGGTATTTTTTTTAATTGTCACGGTTTAAATTATTAATCTGTCATTCATGCCATCGTGCACCTCGGCCGGGCTGAAACCCCCACCGTTGAGATAGCTGGCAGAATGAAAGAGTGGGCGCAATTGAGAACGCACCTGGTTGTGATAGAAGTGATTGACTTCTAAGTGAGTGATCTCTACATCTCTACTCTAAAGTCTCGCTATTGATATTTCCAGCGATGATATTTCGCAGGTATGCTTTAGAGGCCCTAGCCGGACGCTGCCGTAATTCGTAATCAATTCCCATACCTCGCTATTGTTTACATAAATGGTTTCCAGCATTTTGATCAAGTCAATGATGTAGGGTCGACGTGGGCCGTGATAGTCCGCTAATGGTCCGATGGCATCAAACTGCAGTCCATAGGGAGCTAACAATCTGTTCAATGAAGGATCCATTACCGAAAGACAGTGTGTGATATTGTGTTGAGCGGACATTTGTATGATGCCAACAACAAGCGCCAGGATGGGATGAGGAAAGCGCCGCTTATTCCCTTCAACAAGCTCTCTTTGAGGTTTTTTTTCGCTGTCACCTCTGCGTTGGCGAAGCCGTCGCACGATAAGCAGGCGCGATATTTCGGCTGTATTACGTCGCGGTAACGCATCGACATCAATAAGTGCCGGATCAAATCGGGTATGCTGCTCGATGGGAAATGGTTTTTCCGCATTCACCGGATCGGGCAATATCAGACGTGCTGTTCCTACATAATCACCAGAGGAACGGTGCTGTAGAAGAATATGAGATGAATGGTCATCATAGCTGTCGCGTTCGTACCCTTCCGGATAACAGGACACGTCAAATCCGGGTAGGCGCTGCTCGATGCATAAAACCTGATAGCGCAGGCGAAATACATCACGTAGCAATTCCGGAGAATCGACATGGATAATTTCGAAATATTCGTTGAAAGCGGCCACGACATCGTTCATTTGGAAGAGTCCATAAGTAACGTTGCTAGGAATTCGTTACTTATGAGTTTTTTTTGCTGGCCGACTGACCGGGGAACGCAGGTCAGCCCGGTTGAACCCCATTTGCTCGTCTTTCTGGCCGCCAATTTCTTAATGGAGAAGTTCTTGCCAAAGGTTGGAAAGCGAGGATCGGGGTATGCTTCCTGGGCAAATTGGCCTGCTTCGGCATCGCTTATTGATGAGTGTGGAAACAAGCCAGGCATATGCGTATCGCTTATAAAGAATAGAAAAATTTTGCCATGTGCGATAGACACCGATTTCGAGTGAGTCGCTACATAGTTAACGACGAAAATCTGCTTCACTTTATTTCAATTCGAATTGAAAGAAATAAGATTGCCTCTTTCTGTTTTCTCTCGCAGGGTTTCCGTACGGCAAAACTTGGGCTTGTTTTTGCAGCGTCATAAGAAATACGCAGGACTTGGCCTTTAGTGGCGTTGCCGCTGTTCCTTTGGCGATGGGAAATAGCGGACGTAATACTCAGGGCAAGGAGCTCGGGAAACGGTACTCATTGCGGCGGAAAAATCGGCTGGTCATCACCGCGATTTCGCGCCAAGTCCAGTTATGAATATTCCGACATGCTCCATTCGCCGGCTTTAGAGATTGAAGTCCGGTTAAAGCCCTGGATGGCATAGATTTTCTTCTGTTAAAGAACCATGATTCGGCCATCTATTGAATGGCAGGTAAGTACGCTATGAGACAATGGATTGGCGTTCATGGATAGCTGTAAGATTTTACAGCTAGAAATTACTTGATCCGGCACAGTTCGGCTGATACAAGCCTGATCAACCCGCTTATCATAAGAAATACAGGGCCGATACAGGATACATACAAGAGAACTATTTCAAGACTGATGCATTTCTGTCACACTGCTGATGTTTGCGAGTGGCGATTCACCACTTGCAATGATTTCGTCAGACGACACAGTTCCGGCAAGTTCAGCGCTTGTTCGAGAAGTGGCGATACTCGCTGCTATAATCAAGACCTCGGCATCAGCCGTTTATTTAGCGCTTCTGTTTTTGAGTCAGAAGTAGCGTGCTTCCGAATGTCTTCTTTGTCTATTTCGACGTACCGCCCTTTGCCCTGTTTCCTGATATACGCCGCAATGAAATTCCTGACGGAAAAATGACGGAGCAGGCAGTAAATGGAGTGGATTGAATACCGCAATAGTTGAATCAAGTGATAGGCGTAACATGCCTGATAGGCAATGAACACGCCGGAGAGAGGGGTCTTGAAGAATATAACCTGGTGCCCAGAAGAGGACTCGAACCTCCACAGTGTTGCCACCGCTAGGACCTGAACCTAGTGCGTCTACCAATTCCGCCATCTGGGCAATGCTCGCATCCTGTCCGGAGTGGGACTTACGATACAGGGTGCGGGGCAGAGGTCGCAATTTTATAGGAAACCATTGCTTTGTCAATTAAGAAGAAACGCAAACTCCGCGATCTTGATCCTCATCTTGAGCGCGAGAAGCTTCAATATGGTCATCCGCTGCCGAGCCGCGAATTCATGCTCCAGATTCTGGAAGAGCATGGCGTTCCCGTGAATGAGAAAGCATTGCAGAGCCTGCTGGAAATTACGGACGAAGAAAACGAAATTTTCAGTCGCCGTGTTTCCGCGATGTTACGCGAGGGTCAGATTATGCGTAACCGGAAGGGCGATATCTGCGTGGTGGACAAGCTCGATCTTATCAAGGGGAGGATCCAGGGGCATGCGGATGGTTTCGGCTTCCTGGTACCCGACGATCGTAGTCCGGATCTGTTTTTGAGCGCCAAGGAAATGCACAAGGCGCTGCATGGCGATCGTGTGATGGTGCGCGAAATTGGGGTGGATAGGCGTGGACGCAGGGAAGGCACTATTGTGGAGGTGCTGGAGCGTGCCGTCACTCAACTGGTTGGCCGCTTGCACGCCGATCACGGCATTTTGTTCGTGGAGGCGGAGAACAGGCGTATCAGCCAGGATATTCTGATCCCGCCGGAAGAATCCATGAACGCCAGGGCGGGCCAGGTGGTGATGGTCGAAATCATCCAGCAGCCCAGCAAGAACGCGCAGCCCATCGGCCGCATCGTCGAGATTCTGGGTGAGTATACCGCCCCCGGCATGGAGATCGAAATTGCTCTCCGGAAACACGATTTGCCCCATCAGTTTCCACCAGAAGTGGAAGAGCGTTCAGTCAGATTCCCCGATAGCGTGCTGGAAGCGGATCTGGCCGATAGGGAGGATATTCGTCATTTACCGCTGGTGACGATAGATGGGGAAACCGCACGCGATTTTGACGACGCGGTGTATTGCGAGCGCGACGGGAAAAGTTACAAGCTATATGTAGCCATTGCGGATGTCAGCCACTACGTTTGCCCCACGGATGCGCTCGATCGCGAGGCTTTGAATCGAGGCAACTCGGTTTATTTCCCGCGCCGCGTTATTCCGATGTTGCCGGAAGTGCTTTCAAACGGTCTATGTTCGCTTAACCCGCAGGTGGAGCGTTTGTGCATGGTATGCGAGATGAGCATTGATGCAGCGGGCGATTTTCAGGAGTATCGTTTTTATCCCGCAGTCATGTTTTCCCAGGCACGGCTCACTTACACCAAAGTGGCAGCGATGCTGGAAGATCCCAAGGGTGAGGATGCCCAGCAATACAAGAGCCTTCTTCCGCACATTCAGTTGCTCTACAAACTATTCAAGGTGTTGTTCAAGGCGCGAGGCAAACGGGGCGCAATCGATTTTGAAACGATTGAAACCCAGATGATTTTCAACGATCAGGGAAAAATCGAGTGCATTCTTCCCGTGAAGCGCAACGATGCCCATCGGTTGATCGAAGAATGTATGCTGGCGGCGAACGTGTGTGCCTCGGATTTCTTGCAGAAACATAAACAACCCACGCTCTATCGTATCCACGAAGGCCCTACCCCGGAAAAACTGCTTGCCCTGCGGGATTTCCTCAAGGAATTCGGCGTACAGCTAAGCGGTGGGGACGAGCCGAGCGCTAAGAATTACGCCAAGACATTGAGCAAGATCAAGGATAGGCCGGATGCGCAGCTCTTGCAGACGGTGATGTTGCGCTCCTTGCGCCAGGCGGTTTACAGCCCCGACAACGTTGGCCATTTCGGGCTTGCATATGAGTCATATACGCATTTCACTTCGCCTATCCGGCGTTATCCCGATCTGCTAGTGCACCGTGCGATCAAGGCAGTATTGAATGGCGGGACGTATTCTCCCGGCGATTGGCATGAACTGGGTGTGCATTGCTCACAGACAGAGCGTCGTGCGGACGATGCCAGCCGCGATGTGGAGTTGTGGCTTAAATGCTATTACATGCAGGATAGAATAGGGGAGCGCTTTGAAGGCGTGATCAGCGGCGTAACCGGTTTTGGCCTTTTCGTGGCGCTGGATGGTATTTATGTGGAAGGGCTTGTTCATATTTCCGAATTGCCCAGCGACTATTTTCATTTCGACGCCGGCAAGCACATGTTGCTGGGTGAGCGCAGCGGCAAGCGTTACCGCCTCGGCGACCGGCTTAGCGTCAAGCTGGTGCGGGTCGATCTGGAGTCCAGCAAGATCGACTTTGTTCTGGCTGGAGCCAGCTCGCGCGATACGGGAGATCAGAGTTAACTCGGCGTTAACCCGGAGCGCAGGATGGATTGGGCTCCGATCAGCCGGAGTCGCTACATTCCTGACCCGTCCACTTACTCAATTGACCTATTTATAGATGTCCCATATACGCCTTATATTCGGCTTCCACGCTATTACTAGCCGGCTGCGGCAAAATCCTGCCAGCATCAAGGAAATTTTTCTCGATGCCGAGCGCCGGGACCAGCGCGCGCGTGACTTGGCAAAGCTTGCCGAAACCCAGGAGGTCCGGTTGATCTCATGCGATAACACCAGGCTTGGGGCGATGGCCGGTGGTGCGCGCCATCAGGGCGTGGCGGCGAATATAGATGCCTCTCGCAGTTATGTGGATATAGACGATGTGCTGGATACGCTGACTGAACCTGCGTTGCTTCTGGTGCTGGACGGCATACAGGACCCGCATAATCTGGGCGCCTGCCTACGGGTGGCGGATGCCTTTGGCGTTCATGCCGTGATCGCGCCGAAAGACCGTGCCGTCGGGCTCACCGCCACGGTGCACAAAGTAGCGAGTGGTGCAGCCGATGCCGTGCCGTATGTTTCCGTGACTAATCTGGCCCGGACGTTGCGGGAACTGAAACAGCGCGGTATATCGATAATCGGAGCAACGGCCGATTCGGACATCGATCTCAACTCTGTGAAGCTGGATGGACCTGTTGCCTGGGTTCTTGGCGCGGAAGGAAAAGGTATGCGCCGGCTGACCCGCGAGGCCTGTGATCGCCTTGTTGCCATCCCCATGCTGGGCAGCGTAGAAAGCCTGAACGTTTCTGTCAGCGCCGGCATATGCCTCTTCGAGAATCGCCGGCAGCGCGCTGCGCAGGAAGCCGCCGGGCAGCCCGCTACAAAAGCCACTGCCGCGCCCGCGTGAGACTATCCGAGTTTCATTGATGCCTGTTTAAATGCCTTTGCCAATTGATATTTCTTTCCCGGTTCAGTATAGTACTCGGTTTTTCAACCCTTGCCTCACCGTGTTCGCATCGCGGGAGGCTCTACCCATGAGGAGACTGCATGCGACATTACGAGATCGTTTTTATTGTCCATCCTGACCAGAGCGAGCAGGTTCCCGCAATGATCGAGCGTTACCGCGGAATCGTTACTGCCAGAAATGGCCAGGTTCACCGCCTGGAAGATTGGGGGCGCCGCCAGCTCACCTACCTGATCCAGAAGGTTCACAAGGCGCATTACGTGCTGATGAACATTGAATGTGATCAGGAAACACTGGACGAACTGGATCATTCATTTAAATTCAACGATGCTATATTGCGGCATCTCACCACTAAAATGGGCGGCCCGGTAACGACTGCTTCGCCGATGATGCGCGAAGAAAAACCAAGGTCAGCCGCGCCAGCAGCAGAGGAGCTTAAAGAAACCACACTCGCGACGTAGGCTCGGCAATAATTGAACTGCAACCAGACTGTAATTTGCGGAAAAATTGTCGAAATCGGCAGTTTGCGTTACACACCAGCAGGGGTGGCGGTGACGGAATTCAAGATTAGCCACGTCTCCCGACAGATCGAAGCCGATAGGCCACGCCAGGTGGAGTGCGAAATTTCGGCAGTGGCGCTAGCACAGATGGCTGAAGCGATTGCGGGCATAGCGCCCGGTACGCTAGTGAAACTCGCGGGTTTTCTGGCAAAAAAAAGCCGGATGAGCTTGCAACTGGTGCTGCATGTGAACAAAATTGACCTTATTTAAATTATTCAGGCCCTCATTTCAAGACAGGAAAAATCATGGCTCGCTTTATCTCAAGACGTAAAGATGGCAAAGACAAAGACAAGGACAAAAAAGCCAACCGCCCATTGTTCAAGCGCAGGAAATTCTGCCGTTTTACTGCAGAAGGTATTAAAACCGTGGATTACAAGGATGTCGAGTTATTGAAAGATTTCATCAATGAAAACGGCAGGATCATTCCGGCCCGCATTACCGGTACCAAGTCGCGTTATCAGCGCCAGCTAAGTATTGCTATTGAGCGCGCGCGCTTTCTCGCGTTGCTTCCCTACACCGATTTGCACTGAGGAGCGACGATATGCAGATCATACTGATGGAAAAAATTCTCAATCTCGGCCAGTTGGGTGACGTTGTCAAAGTAAAAAACGGGTATGCGCGAAATTTCCTTATCCCGCAAGGCAAAGCAAAGCGGGCGACGCAGGCGGCCATTGCCGAGTTCGAGGTGAAGCGCGCGGAATTGGAAAAAACCCATGCGGACGTCCTGGCTGCTGCTCAGGCACGTGCAGAAAAACTGGACGGACTAATGGTGCAGATTAGCCAGAAGGCCGGCGTTGACGGCAAACTGTTCGGTTCAGTAACCAATGCTGATATCGAGGCGGCGTTAAAAGCCCAGGGCTTCGAGATTGAACGGGCAATGATACGCATGCCGCAAGGTTCATTAAAGCAGGTGGGAGATCATCCTGTCACTATTGCATTGCATAGTGAGGTGCTGGCAAATATTATTGTCTCCGTTTTGGGCGAGACTGCTTCCTGAAAGCACTTCCATCCGCACCAGGGGTATTCCTGCAGGGTACTTCTGAATACCCGTCAATAGTCCCTTGATTTCAAGTCCTGGTTGCCAACTCAGCGTTGACAACCAGGGGCTCGACAGCGGATTCCTTTAGAGGTATCCCAAGGGCTGCTACACTGCAATTTTCTCCTTTTTCCGTATTCCATATCGTACGGATGGTAAAATCTTCCTCTTCCCCGTAACGCCACCCGGATCCCATGGCTCAATTCCTTACCGCAGCCACCAACGATCAGTTGCTTGAATCATACAAAATGCCGCCGCATTCGGTTGAAGCGGAGCAGTCTGTGCTGGGCGGGTTGATGCTTGATAATTATGCCTGGGATAAGGTGGCTGACGTCATCACCGAGGATGATTTTTACCGGCAGGACCATCGGCTCATTTATCGTCACATTTGCAAATTGGTGGAGCACAGCAAACCTGCGGACGTGGTGACCGTCGCCGAGTCGCTTGAAATATCAGCTGAGCTGCAAAACGTAGGCGGATTGGCCTATGTAGGTGTGATCGTTCAAAATACGCCCTCTGCAGCCAATATTCGGCGTTACGCGGAAATCGTGCGCGAACGGGCAGTGATGCGCAGATTGGCTCAGGTCGGCTCGGAGATCTCCGACTCCGCGTATAGTCCTGCAGGTCGCTCTGCGGCGACCTTGCTGGATGAAGCTGAAGCGAAGGTGTTTGAAATTGCCGAGGCAGGGGCACGGGGAAAGCAGGGTTTCATCGATATCCAGCCACTCCTCAAGCAGGTCGTGGAGCGTATCGAGACACTCTACAATCAGGATAATCCCAGCGATGTGACCGGTATCGCTACCGGATTCCATGACCTCGATCAGAAGACTTCCGGCTTTCAACCGGGTGACCTGGTTATTGTCGCGGGTAGGCCTTCCATGGGCAAAACGGCCTTTTCGCTCAACATTGCCGAGCATGTTTCGCTGGTACTGGAAAAACCCGTAGCCGTATTCAGTATGGAAATGGGGGGGGCGCAGCTGGCCATGCGCATGCTGGGCTCGGTAGGGCGCCTGGATCAGCACAAGGTTCGCACCGGCCGCTTGCAGGATGAGGATTGGTCCAAGCTGACCCATGCCCTGGGCAAGCTGAGCGAGGCGCCGCTTTTTATTGACGAAAGCGCGGCACTGAATGCGCTTGAAGTGAGAGCGCGGGCGCGGCGGCTTCATCGCCAGCATGGCGAACTGGGATTGATCGTGGTCGATTATTTGCAGCTGATGTCCTCAGCCGGTCAAGGCGAGAATCGGGCCACCGAAATTTCCGAAATTTCCCGTTCGCTGAAGGCATTGGCAAAAGAACTGCAAGTGCCTGTTGTCGCGTTATCGCAATTGAACCGCAGCCTGGAGCAGCGTCCTAACAAGCGCCCCATCATGTCCGACCTACGCGAATCGGGAGCCATCGAACAGGATGCGGATCTGATTCTTTTTATCTATCGGGATGAAGTCTACAACCCTGACACACAAGACAAGGGAATCGCTGAAATCATTATAGGCAAGCAACGGAACGGTCCGATTGGCAAAGTGGATCTTACTTTCCTTGGCGAATACACCAGATTTGAGAGCTGCGCCAAATCCGGACATTATTGAGAACCGCTGAATAACGCCTACGTGCGTACCTGGATTTCATCCAGAGACTGCACCGGTAATCTTAGGGGCATAGGGCGCAGGCTGGCTTACCCCGAGCCTTAATCAAGCTATACAAGCTATAAACTACAAGACCTCCGTCGCATAGTCGGCCAGCCTGGAACGTTCGCCGCGTTGTAGCGTTACGTGCCCGCTGTGGCTCCATCCCTTGAATCGATCCACCACATAAGTCAATCCTGAGCTTCCTTCGGACAAATAAGGCGTATCTATCTGGGCAATATTGCCCAGGCATACCACTTTGGTCGCCGGTCCAGCGCGAGTAATGAGCGTTTTCATCTGCTTGGGCGTAAGATTCTGCGCCTCATCGATTATCAAAAACTTGTTGATGAAAGTTCGCCCACGCATGAAGTTGAGCGACTTGATCTTGATGCGTGAGCGGATCAGATCAAGCGTGGCTGCGCGGCCCCATTCTCCCGTGCTGCTGTCCGTTTTGTTGAGAACGTCCAGGTTATCTTCCAGCGCGCCCATCCACGGCGTCATCTTTTCTTCTTCGGTTCCTGGCAGAAAGCCGATGTCCTCGCCCACCGGCACAGTGACGCGCGTCATGATGATTTCGGAATAAACCTTGTGCTCGAGCGTTTGCATCAGGCCAGCAGCAAGTGTGAGCAAAGTCTTGCCCGTACCCGCCTGCCCTAGCAGCGTAACAAAGTCGACTTCCGGGTTCATCAGTAAATTGAGTGCAAAATTTTGCTCACGATTGCGCGCGGTGATTCCCCATACGTTATTTTTTTGATGATTGTAGTCCTTGAGCGTTTGCAGAACGGCGGTTTTGCCGCTGTGCTCGGTGACTTTGGCATAGAACGGTTTGTCATGCTCCAGATAAACAAACTGATTGACGATAAAGCTGGTGCAGAGCGGGCCTTTGACGCGATAAAACGTATGGCCGGAATGCTGCCATGATTCCATTTCCTTGCCGTGTTTGTCCCAGAAATCCGCGGGTAATTCCTGTATCCCGGAAAAAAGGAGATCGGTGTCTTCCAGGACCTTATCGTTGAAGTAGTCTTCTGCCGCCAAACCCAGCGCCCGCGCCTTGATACGCATGTTGATGTCTTTGGAGACCAACGCAACACTACGATCCGGATAGTTTTCGTGCAAAAATTTTACGACGCCGATAATCTGGTTATCGGCGCTGCCGCTCGCCAGTCGCATGGGCAAAACGCTATTGATCGCCTGCGTCTGAAGGAACAGCCGCCCGGTGGCGTTCTTGCTGCCATGCGACTGTAACGAAATACCTTCATCAATATCGGTTATCGCGCTGCAAACGATCTCATCCAGGAAACGGCTGGTCTGCCGCGCATTGCGCGCTACCTCAGACATTCCTTTCTTGTTATTGTCGAGCTCCTCAAGGATAACCATGGGGATATAAATATCGTGTTCCTGGAAACGAAACAGGCTGGTGGGATCGTGCATCAGCACGTTGCTGTCGAGCACGAACAGCTTGGGGTTGGTTCTCAAACGGGTGATTTTGGTAACGGGAGAACCTGCAGATGAAGCCGGTTTTCTAGGACTCATGACTTTCTCTGCCCAAGTTCTTCACAAACTCCAGTACTTCCTCGACATGGCCATCAATTTTGACTTTCCGCCATTCCGCCCGCAGGATCCCTTCTGAATCAATGACGAAAGTGCTCCGCTCTATGCCTCGAACCTGTTTACCATACATATTTTTCATCTTGATGACGTCGAACACCTTGCATGTGGTTTCGTCACTGTCGCTCAGCAATTCGAAAGGGAATTCCATCTTCATCTTGAAATTTTCGTGCGACTTGATACTGTCTCGCGAGATACCTACAATATCGCAGCCGAGTTTTTGAAATTCGCCGTAAGCGTCACGGAACTGCTGACCCTCCGTGGTGCATCCCGGCGTGTTGTCTTTCGGATAAAAATAAATTACGAGGTTTTTTCCCGAAGCCTCGGATAGACGAAATATATTATTGCCGGTAGAAGGAAGCTCAAAATCGGGAACGGGCTGATTTAGCATGGAAGAAGGCTCACAGTAAAAAGACTTGTCTGCAGAATTTTTCATTTTGCATGGTAACAAAAAGATGGCATAAAGCAAATGTCGAGGCCGCGGGACTTATTCAGCGCTTCTTCAATACTTGGGCTCGCGTGGCGTCTGCCCAGCAATTGGGCGTTTCAAACAAGCGCACATGCTCCAGCCTCAGGTGGTTGCCATAGGTATCCTGATAGGCCGCATCCAATATCCGGAATGCGGTGAGCACGAGATTTTCCGCCGTGGGTGGCGTATCCAGCACGACTGTTTTATGGTCTTCCAGAGATTGAAGAAATTGCAATAACTTTACGTCTTCGGAATATACCAGGAATGCGTGATCCCACTTGTCCACCAGCGCGGTATTGGCGATGCGTTTTACCTCGGAATAATCCATTACCATCCCTTGTTCGGCGACGCCTGCCTCAGTGATAATGTCCCCGGACAAGGTAATTTCAATCGCGTAGCGATGCCCGTGCAAGTGACGGCATTTGCTATTATGGGAAGGTATGCGGTGGCCAGCGTCGAATTCCAGCCTGCGTGTAATTAACATTATCGGAATTGTAACATTGCAGCGAACTTCTAAACTATTGCATGTCGAGGACCACAGCCGCGATGTCGCGGGGATGACTTACGTCTATCCCGTAGTGTCGCGCCGCGCCGGAGGCGTTTCGATAGGCATCAACCTCAATCCCAACAATGCATGCAACTGGCGCTGCATTTATTGCCAGGTTCCTGAGCTCAAACGCGGAACGGCGCCGATAATTGATCTGGGCAGGCTCGAGGCGGAATTGCGTACGTTCCTGCATGAAATTCTGCATGGCGACTTCATGCAGGCGCAAGTACCGCCGGAAGCACGGCGCATCAACGACATTGCATTTTCAGGCAACGGCGAGCCTACCAGTGCCCGGGAATTTGAACAGGTGGTGGAACTGATTGGACGCGTGAAAGCCGATTACGATCTACCCCAAGAGCTTAAGCTGGTGTTGATCACCAATGGCAGCCTGATCGAGCGGCTTGGCGTACAGGCAGGCTTGCGCCGCATGGCGGCGCTCAACGGCGAGGTCTGGTTTAAGCTGGATAGCGCTACCCGGGAGGGAAGGCGATCCATCAACAATGCAAGTATGAGCCTGAAACGGGTTCGTGAAAACCTGGAGCGGGCTGCGTTTTTATGCCCTACCTGGCTACAAACCTGCGTATTTCAAATCGATGGCTTGCCGCCAACCCAGTTGGAGTCGGACGCCTATCTGACATTTATCGAGAAATTCCTGCAAGGAGGAGGGCTGCTCAAAGGGGTATTGCTATATGGGCTTGCACGCCCGTCCCTGCAGCCGGAAGCACCGAGGCTTACAAATATCAGTCAGGCGTGGATCGAGTCATTTTCGGCAAAAATCCGCGCCCTCGGACTCGCCGTCAAGCTGAATCCGTGAATTCCGACTCTCGCCTTCCCGATTCTCACATTGATATTCAATGGCATTAACCCAAATCGGACTGTAATGGCTATACCTTAACGGGTATCTTGACCGTTACTTTGCTTTGGCCGCTTTTTTCAGGCTCTTGTACAAATCGGGATTCTGGCTCTTCAGCAACGCAGCCACGGCCAGGTCATCCTTTTTGATTTTGGTGAGATCGATATGCTCCATATGTACGAGCCGCACGAGCTCCCTTACTGGCCGCGGCATATTCCGTCCACTTTCGTAACGGGAGCCCCCACTTTGAGTGACACCGACTTTGCTCCAGAAGTCATGCTGGTTAAGACCCAATTTGCGGCGGATTTCACGAGGATTGGATATTTCTTCGAAGAGTTTCATGAGTCGGCTCTCACAGGTTATGGTAAAAGTTATTGTTGGGGTTATGTTATAGAATTATTGCACATACATAAATTTAATTCGTTTTTTTATTCTATGCAAGTATTAAGTGTGTCAGTTTTTTCCTCTGTCAGGCTTTGTCCGGCTCTCGTACTTATCATTTGGCATGTTTGGCGAGCGCTGGATAACTCCCGGTGCAAGCATATGGCGCTTTGCAAGGATGAGGGGTGCGAAAGGAATGGAATGCGATGGAGCGAATGGTTGAATCCCCTGTCTTCATTAGGGAATTCCCTGCCAGGCTCACCATAAGGTAGCGGTGCAAATCCCGAACTTACTTGCATAGCGTAGATGAAAGAAGTGTCCTCGTAAACGGCAATCACATTATGAGCCCCGCGACTAAACGGATGAAATTGGGGCCTACTTCGCCTATTCGGAATAGTTACAAGTTTTCTTTCCGGTAATGAGGTAAAATCCAAAAATAAAAAACTATATTCTCTAAGTTCTCTGAGGCAAACTCTTGCCATCACCGGCTGTGAATTGATCCGGCATATAATCCGGTTTTGCTTGCGGCAGGGTTCGTTATTCCCAACATAGAAGCCGGGTAATCGTGACACTTATTATTCAAAAATACGGCGGTACATCGGTCGGCAGCACCGAGCGCATCAAGAACGTCGCGCGGCGCATAGCGAAGTTTCAATCCCGTGGTCACCAGGTTGTGGTGGTGGTCTCCGCCATGAGCGGGGAAACCAATCGTCTTATTGCTTTAGCCAGGGAGTTCCAGTCGCATCCAGATCCGCGTGAACTGGATGTCATGGTTTCGACCGGAGAGCAGGTTTCTGTCGCGTTGTTATCGATGGCGCTGATGGATCTGGGCATCAAAGCGAAGAGCTATACCGGGACCCAGGTGAGAATACTTACCGACAACGCTCATACCAAAGCGCGCATATTGAAAATCGATGAGGATAAAATACGCACGGATCTCGATGCAGGATATGTGGTGGCGGTAGCGGGGTTTCAGGGCGTGGATGAAGCCGGCAGTATCACGACGTTGGGCCGCGGCGGGTCCGATACGACGGCGGTTGCATTAGCGGCAGCACTTGAGGCTGATGAATGCCAGATTTATACCGATGTGGATGGTGTTTATACCACTGACCCGCGCATCGTGCCTGAAGCTCGCAGGCTCAAAACCATTACTTTCGAGGAAATGCTCGAGATGGCGAGTCTGGGTTCGAAGGTATTGCAAATTCGTGCCGTCGAATTCGCAGGTAAATACAAAGTTAATTTACGGGTGTTGTCCAGCTTCGAGGAAGAAGGGGAGGGCACACTGATCACTCTTGAGGAAGAAAAGAACATGGAGCATGCGATTATTTCCGGTATCGCATTTAATCGGGATGAAGCCAAGATTACCGTGCTGGGTGTGCCGGATCGTCCCGGTATCGCTTACCAGATTCTCGGCCCGGTCGCGGATGCCAATATCGATGTGGATATGATCATCCAGAACGTCGGCCACGACGGTATGACGGATTTTTCATTTACGATAAACCGTAATGAATTCGCCAGGACCATGGACATCCTGAAGAACCAGGTTCAGGCCCATATCGGCGCGCGTGGCGTCATCGGCGGCGAAAGAATAGCCAAGGTATCGGCGGTGGGTGTCGGAATGCGCTCGCATGTGGGTATCGCAAGCAGAATGTTTCGAGCCCTGGCGGAAGAAGGAATCAATATCCAGATGA
This sequence comes from Nitrosospira sp. Nsp18, assembly GCF_900103145.1. Taxonomy (NCBI): domain Bacteria; kingdom Pseudomonadati; phylum Pseudomonadota; class Betaproteobacteria; order Nitrosomonadales; family Nitrosomonadaceae; genus Nitrosospira; species Nitrosospira sp. Nsp18. The sequence continues at coordinate 120,912 of NZ_FMWY01000001.1, forward strand.
TTTCCACCTCTGAAATAAAAATCTCGGTGGTGGTGGATGAGAAATACATGGAACTCGCCGTACGCGTGCTGCATAAGGTATTTGAACTGGATCAGGCGCCATGACCGCTGAGGCAACCGGTTATGCAATTCATACCATCCAATACACGACCCAGCGTTTGACCGTGGAGTTGTAAACCGCTATTCTAGTATGGCTTTACGTTTTTTGCTTTGTGGAGAGATGGCCGAGTGGTCGAAGGCGCTCCCCTGCTAAGGGAGTATAGGCTCAAAAAGCTTATCGAGGGTTCGAATCCCTCTCTCTCCGCCAATACGAGTTAAATTACCTCCGGCAAAGCCGGAGGCTTACTCTTGTTAGCCCCTCAAAGGGGCAAAAAGCTGTCGCCGCCTAAAGGCGGCATCACATGCCAAGCTTGAGCTGGTCATAGTGCTCGTCCTCTTTCTCTTGATGCCGGATATACTCTCTGACCATCTCTTCATCCAAATCCACAGCTGATCCGCAGCCTCTAGAATTGCCCGCTAATTCTGCCAGCGAAGGGATTGATTCCGACCAATCAGGCGCAGGGAACAGCCAATATATCTATGACCTCTTAGATCCGCTAACAAGGGAAGCAATAGCAAAATTATTCAATAGAATTTCTGAACGGGATTGGAAAGAACATTTCAAAAGGGCTGTGCAGAATGGATTGAGCGAAGCGAGGTAACAAGATGACGCAGGACGGATGAACTACAACCCCGCAAAAGTAGCGGAATGGCTTATTGCAAAAGGTTCCTACACTCAAGAGGAGATCGATCGGAAGCTAGGGAACAACCTTCCTCAGCGCAGCAAGAGTATGAAGTATCGTATTACCGGAGATATCGATTAATTAGCATGCTCTTCAATTTGTTTTACTGCAGAGTTTTATACAACCTAAAACAATGGCGATTTAAATCGCCGCGTGGGGCGGTAATTAGGCGAAGAAAGCCATTATTTAAGTTACTCTGAGTATGAGCATGCCAGCGGTGCCCGTTCCGCTTGGGAAGGGAGAGGTTATGGGGAGATTGTGCGCTGGAACCATGCCCACCACAGGCGCGACCGCTTTATTGCGCGAAAGGAAGCTTTTGAGGCTCATACTCTTGCTCCCATAGTCTTGAACTGTTTATTTGATCAATAAAATAATTCGAAATAATTTCGTTCGTCCTCAAGTCGCTTAACAAACTGTTCATTGACGAATTCTGGAGCACGTTCTACAGTACCGTCGAGACGCTTTATCAATTTTTGCCCCGATTCATTGAACTGGCCTATGCTCGAAAGGCGAAGGCCCTCATACTTTCCTCTTTGTAAAAGCTTCATCCCTTTGTCCGGAACAGTGAACGCAACGGCCCAGTCGCCAGCGCCAAATGCAAGTTTGTGCAGCTTGCAAAGGGTCTTCGCAGCAGCTTCGCGCGCAAGGGGACGCATAGGTAAGGATGCTTCATCTATAGTAATCCCGATTGTGTCCTTACAAAAATGTGAAAGGGCGTCAGCTAAACCATCACTAAGGTCACAGGATGCAGTCGCGACGCGCGTTTCTTCCATATAACGACCTTCGTTGATTCGGGCTGTTGGATCTGTCAAGATATTTAGTAGGCTTTCTCTGTCTGACCGCCCGTAAACGTCCTCTCCCTTGATGAGAAGATGCGCACCAGGAAATCCTCCTAGCAATCCAGTTATCACCAAGTGGTCCCCGGGTTTAGCCACTTCCCTTCCCAAGTAATATCGCTTGTCGCATGTTCCGAGACAGTGACCCGCCCCTTTCATTAGCTTCATGATGTAGTAGAGTCCGATTCTTATGACCCTACCCCAATAAACCGTACCATTTAAAAGTAGAATTTCCGGCATTATTTTTACCTTGTAAAAGGAGTCATGACATGAAGAAGAGCAAGTATACGGAGCAGCAGATTGCGTTTGCGCTAAAGCAGGCCGAGCTTGGCACGCCGGTTGAAGAGGTCTGCAGGAAGATGGGCATCAGTGATGCCACATTCTACAACTGGAAGAAGAAGTACGGTGGGCTGGGGCCGTCCGAGCTGAGACGGCTGAAGCAACTGGAAGAGGAGAATACCAAGCTCAAGCGGCTGGTCGCGGACTTGAGCCTGGACAAGACCATGCTGCAGGATGTGTTGTCAAAAAAGCTCTGAAGCCTTCCTGCAAGCGCATCCTGATTGATGAATTGCGCAACCGTTACCGCGCCAGCTTGAGGCAGACCTGCGCATTGCTCAAGCTGTCGCGCACGGTGTACGTCTACAAGTCTCGCGCCCGTGATTCATCATTGCTGCTCATGCGCATCAAGGAAATTGCCGCCGCCCGCGTGCACTACGGTTACCGGCGCGTACATGTCCTGTTACAGCGGGAAGGCTTTAAGGATAATCACAAGCGTGTTTACCGGCTCTACCGGGAGGAAGGGCTGTCATTACGGCTCAAGCGTCCCAAGCGCAACAAGTCGGCGCGGCTGCGCCAGCCTAAACACTTTGTTACGGCAATCAATCAGATCTGGAGCATGGATTTCGTTGCCGATGCACTGTTCGATGGCAGGCGGCTGCGAGCACTGACTGTAGTGGATAACTATACGAGAGAGAGTCTGGCCATCGAGGTAGGCCAGAGCCTGAAAGGAGAAGATGTCGTGAACACGCTCAACCGCATTGCAACGAGGCGGGGATTGCCCAACATTATCAAAGTCGACAATGGCAGCGAATTCATTTCCAAGGTCATGGACAAGTGGGCCTATGAGCGCGGCATCGAACTCGACTTCGGCCGTCCCGGCAAGCCGACCGACAATGCCAAGGTGGAAAGCTTCAACGGACGATTGCGGCAGGAGTGCCTGAACGCGCACTGGTTCTTGTCTTTAGAAGACGCCAGGCGCAAGATTGACGAGTGGCGGCAGTACTATAATGAGACGCGCCCCCACTCTGCATTACAGTGGGCAACACCCGCTGAATTCGCCCGCCAGGCAAGGGAAAATGCCTTGTCCGGCAGGCCTACTGAGTCGGAAATTTTTACTTTAGACCGGTACTGATTTCGGGGTCAGGTCATTACAACCCCGGATTCTACTGCACCGTGTAGCTAATTAGTGGGAGCAGGTCATGGTGACAAAGTGCTTGGGCGGGCGCAGCCGCGCCGACTTGTTGCGCTTGGGACGCTTTAAGCGTCCCGACAGCCTTTCTTCCCGATACAACCGGTAAACACGCTTGTGATTGTCCTTGAAGCCTTCCCGCTTGAGGAGAACATGCAGGCGCCGATAGCCATAATGCACTCTCGTTGCCGCAATTTCCTTGATGCGCATGAGTAATATCGATGAATCACGGGCGCGAGACTTGTAAACGTACACGGTGCGTGATAGTCGCAGCAAAGCACAGGTCTGCCTCAAGCTGGCGCGGTAGCGGTTGCGCAATTCATCGATTAGGACCGTTTGCGGGAAGGTTTCAGAGCTTTTTTGACAGCACATCCTGCAGCATGGTCTTGTCCAGGCTCAAGTCGGCCACCAGCCGCAAGGAGGATGGGTGGGTAAATAATCAGCGACCTTTGAAATCTCCCGCGGGTGCTTAATGAAAAATGATGTACGCGAAATTGAGGGAGGGGTAATTCTTCAGAAGGGGTAAATGGAGTTTCAGAAACCTATGAGGACCTTTTTGACCTGCCCCAAAGTCTCGCCTCGAAGTAGCATTATTCTCAAAATGTGCTACAAATATTTAGTGAGAAAAGCGTTAAATACCTTTCGCTAAGCTGATCAGTGTCCAGCAATTAACCAAAGCAAAAAAACGAGAAAAAGCAGAATGTAACAAATTATCTAATAATTTATATCATCACCTTCCATATAGGAGCGCATATGTCTACTACCTGGACATTGAAGTGTACCAATCAAAGTGAAGAGGCAACACTTCTAATCACTCAGCCTCTCTTGCCTCCTGGAGAGTGGTCTTGCAAAGAAGGAGAAAGCGTTTGGGGAAAACCGTCGAAGGGCGGCGCATTAAAAGATAATCCTTCTGGAACCCTCCTTTTGAGCGCCGGCGCAGGTAGCGACGGTCATTACCTTTACGATTTCACCAAGCCCAAAGTCGGCAGTTCTGGAAAAGGAACAAAACAGGAAGACGTCGGCGGAAGTTTTCCTTCCGGCGAGTTCGATTGGAAATGTACGCGCGTTGAATAATAATGATCGGATTTAGTTATTTCAATTTAACTGTAGTGACGTCATTTCTAAAAACAGCGCAGTTCTAAATTAGAGTAAAGTCGAATCTGGCTCCCCTATTCGAGGAGTTTGAAGCGATGAAGAGATCCCGATTTACCGAGATGCAGATTGCATACGCATTGCGACAGGCGGAAGCCGGTATGCCAGTGAGGGACGTGTGCTCCAGCCCTAGTACATCCAAAGCGAGGTTCTACAAGCTCGAAGAAGAGATATGGCGACGCGCGTGCGGGCGAGGTCCTGCTTCTGAACTGTCCACTTGACGGGGGAGGTGACAACTTTATTAATATTGAAATTTAATACCAACTTTTTTAGGAGAAACAAATGGCTACTGTAAAATTCAAGAGAAAGACCCCTGCCGGAGGGGGAGCGGGAAACTTTAACTATGAGTATGACTGCACTTGCAACACAGGAACTAAAAAGGAAATTAAAGTGGTATCGGCCAATGACATACAAGCCAAGCATTTAGCGGAACTCGAGTGCGACGAGAAATGTGGTGAAACGTAGGGTGGAGATGTGTGGCTAAGTAATGAAGAGAACGTCAATTGCTATAAACGTAAGTATAGATATTCCATATTCTTTAAGGAGGCCAAAATGTCGAGCTGGAGAATGTCACTTTCGAATGGTGGGAACCAAAGCAAAACTTAGATTTTATCGATACTGCTGGGGCTTTCAACGATTATAAATTTGCTGATGAAGTCTTCATCTCAAATTCCGGGAGTTTCACAAATAAAAACGAAAAAGTGAGCCCAACGACGGTAATCCTTGGGAACTTATTTCAATAGATGATTTAACGGTTGGCCAATCCGGCAAAGGTCAATGTTAGGACAACGGAGGAGGCAGCTTTCCTCGAGGTGAATTAAAGTGGGAGGTGATTGCAAAGTTATAAATCAGCGCAATTTCCCAACCTTTTGTACGCGAGCTTTTCATAGCTTTTTTCATGCGGCACTCGCCGCAAGGTTTCAGATTAAGAACCTGGGGCGGGCCATTGACTCCCCTGATATTGCGCCACAAGCCAGTTCATTCAAAGTTATTCGATGCATGAGTTGAGTCAAAATTTATCTTAATAAGCTGGCTCGAACCAGTTCTAAATCACTTCACCTAGGTTGAATAAGGAGGGAACGAGATGAGAGGAAAGAAGCAGCTGTTTTATCTTAACTCGGCCGCCTTAGTAAGCTGTTCAATTAAAGGTGGAACGTCAGATATACCCGGCCGACTTACACAACGCGGCCTACGTATATCGCGGCGGCAATTTTTAAGCTCTGCCGCGGCTTTGAGTCTACTCGCGGCGACCACTTCAAAAGCTGGAATATCTCGCCTACTTACTCAGGGCGCAGGAACCAGCGTTGCCAGAATTCTCGTTTCGGACGACATTCTCTGGGAGCTAGACGCGAGCTGGCTTGCTGGACGACCAACAATAAGTACCCAACAAGACGGGAGATTGCTCACAATACGGCTCAGAGGCGCCTATTATCCGGGCCTGCGAGTTTCTGCTGACTTTGTTGGTAGAGTGGTGATTAACGGTCTTAATTCCACTATTAGCTTTGATCACCGCGTCTTTGGAGTGTCGGTGCCTGTCCTATTAGGTCTGTGGTTAGCGAATGAAGCCAAAGTTACATGGCCCCAAGTCCCATCCAGTCTTCTCACATCGTTTCCTTCAGTGACTCACATTACGGCACGGAAAAATAGTGTCGCCGTGCTGGGCCATCCTTCATTTGAATTCGATATTTTTGGAGAAGGCCAAATCGAGGCGATCGGTTCGCCCTTCCACTTTGAACATGTAAAGTATCTGAAACATCTAGCAGAGATGCAGTTATTGGCAAATAAAGATGCACGACCAAGTCGCGCGTTAGTTAGTTTTTTCACCAATTTGGCTCAAGCTAGAGATCCACTGATCCTTCCTGATTTGCAGCTTCGGATAGGAGCCACCATTACCAATAGCGTCGATATTGAAGTTGCGGAAAACTTAGGGAGAAAAGTTTCTTACGCCGTGGTCGTACGAGGATCCGCTCCATCATTCGTTGAATCCATTCAAGCAGAATCGTCCACACGTATAGTTGCATATACTCCGACACTCATCAAAGCGGTGCATGCGGACAGCACGCCTGAATTCGCATTTTCAGGACGGGCGGGTAAGGGTGTTGTGGCTTTTGCAGATGGAAAGCTAACACTGCGGCCCTTTACAGAAGGAACCTCGATTACCGCGCATACTACGGATGATGGGTGCGATTTGCTGTGCGCGATGCAGCTCGATTCATTGGCGCTACCCACATCGCGTGACTTGAGCGTCCGCATTCAATTTATTCCTAATAAAAAAGAGTCTGCTATTAACGCCCTAAAATGGCTTTGCGATGAAATCTCGGCACAAAAAATTAAAATAGAATTCCGTCGCCCAGCTGACATGCTTTTTTTACGAATGGAGCTTCTGGATGCAAAAATCATAAAAGAATGGGGGCGTACACGATTCCGTTTCAATGATTCTACTTTTCTTCGAATCATCCTTCCTCCTCAAGCGGTAGAAGAACGCAGTTATTATGAACCTCCATCAAGTAAAGGTATGCAAGAGCCTACGAAAGCCCGAAAGGCTCCTCCAGAGTGGGTCAAGAAGCAGGTTCTCCACGATGCTGCAAATGCGACGACTCTGCAAGAACATATCGAGAAAGCTTATGCAAGGAAAGTAGAGTTACGTCTGCCAACCGAATTTACTGCGGATAATTTACCTGCCGAAACACATGCGGCGGGAGAATCATGGCTCAGCTATACAATTAAAAAAGGGCTTAGTCCCTCGAAACTAAAGTCGCTCCACATCTCGCTTGAGACTTTCTTCGATTCAAGCTTATGGGTAATAGAAATTGTACCGGACGCGCGCAGCCAGAAAGAAAGTAAATCAGAAGGAAACAAATCAGACGCACCTCAAAGGGCGACAAATCTTGAGATACCAAGACGTCTTCATCTCTCACCGAATGAAAAAGCAAATTTTATTCCAAACCATTTCCAATTATCAGCGCACAACAACTTTCACCAATTATTCGTGTTACGTGGTCTAGTCGGGATTGGGGCCGAACTGAAAAATGGCATTCCGCTTAGAGCAATCGCTACCCCATGGTTCGATTATTACGCGAAGAAGGAATTACCTCCCCACTTCCCAGACAATCAATTTGACCGAAACAACCCGAACAAACCATATGATGAATGGCGATCAGGACTTGACATAAGGGATCGGATAGAGCTGGTTTGGCTTACATCTCAATGGGGGCAAAAGGCACTCCCGGGCACCGAAAATGTCTTAATACCTGAGAATGTATCTTCAACACTGACGACCTTCAGTATAAATAAAAATGAAGCGGCATACATAGGAATTTATCAACCCCAACCTTTGAACGCATCGTATCTCGCGCTTTCGGCAATTGGGGGCTATGCGTCGTGGGAGGGGAAATGGGATCCACCTGCGTTGATTCCCTTTGCATTTAGCCTTCAAAAATGGACACATAAATCGTCAGAAGGCAGGGATCATTTAGACGAGCCGGTTTATAAGGATTTTCTGGCGCCTTATCAATTGCGAATTAGTATCGTTCGACGATCAGCTCGTGAGGAACGCATGCTCTCCGGTACAAGCGTGTACTCACCAATTCTGCAAAAGTTCTTTCTTTTATTCAGCGCGATCGAAGTTACCTATGATCCCATTCTTGCCCCGGATAGGGGTTTTACATGGCCATTCAGCAAAATCAAAATACTCGATGTAAAACCGGGAACCGGTATCGAAATCGATGCACCGCTTACTGGGCCTAAAGGCATTCGAAGTCAATCGGTCTTTGTGCCGCGAATTAACTGTAAGCCGCTGATGTTCCGCTTTGAAATAGATGGAGACCAACAACGTGTCGGCAAAGGCGCGGCATTAGTTCTCGACAACACGGTTGCCCACAGTGAAGCCGATCTTATCGAGTGCGAGGACGTGTTCAACAATTTCGTGAACTGGACTACCGGGGAACTAAATTTAGATGACAACAATGTAAGACGTGAAGTTGAGGAAAAATTCAAATATAAGTTTGATATGGGTGGTTCACAGGTTGCATATGCGGCCAGCCGTGAAATCGGCGACACTTCATTTCCAACAAAATTAATGGATGTAAGGTTAGCCCTGAGAAAAGATTTGGTTAACACGGCCGTACTTGAATCAAGCAGAAAGCCGCCCCTTTTTCCGTTTATGGATAAAGCGCTAATTGAAGTTCCGGCTATCGAGCAATTGACACAAAGCGGTCGCGATTGCTTAACCATGGTTCGCGTTGCAGAGTCTTATCGGCAATATGGTTTTCCGCTTGGCCATATGCCAAAAGAAGAAGCGGTGAGAAGAGGGCAGGGCGAGATTTTTCTTGAACTTGTTAATCCGGTGACACTAGATTTTTCGTCCAAAGCTGATCGTGGTGGCGGTATCGGTTCCCCTAATCTGTTAGTCGGCGCAATTTCTCGAACAGTGGGACTTGTTGGGTTACCGGGCACCATGGCCGGGGCCATCGATGGTGCAACGAACCAACGGTTGATAACATCAACGCGTGCTAAAGAGCAGTCTTCAACATCTCTTTCAGTTGATCCAGCCGTTTTTGACGCGGCAGGGGCAATGCTGTTTGGAAGCATACCAATAAGCCGGTTGCTGGCAGCTGCTGGCCTAGAAGGTGCTCCTGCATTTGTGGAAAAGGTCAGCGATGGACTAAAGACAATCGGCGCGGACGCGCTCACGAGCGCCCGTGAGTTCGCAGGCGATGTTCAGCAAATTGCCAGGGGACTGAAGGAACGGCTTAATCCTAAACACTTAAAACCAGAAGCACTATCTGAAGCAATCCAAAAGATTTTAGACCGAATTGAAACAATAGAGTCGATCTGCATCCGCATCAGTTCAGAAACGAATCCTGTCCAGGCAGTTAAGTATATCGGTGATATAGGCGCAGCTTTGCGCGCCATCCAGCATGACGTCGATGACATGCTCGCCAACCCAGCCTTATTCCTGCCGCCCGAGTTTGGTCAAGCTTTGCTTGAGGTTGCAAAAGCGATTGGCAGTCTTAGGAATGAGTTCGGAAAAATCTTGGCTCTGGCCCACGCTGCTTTAGATGAGGCAATTAAAGCGACACGGGAAGAATTGAAGAGGAAACTCTTATTTTATTTTGAAGAACAGGTGAAACGTCGCCTTGGGGAGTTTCTTGCTCTGCTTCACGAGGTTGACCAGAACATAAAAATTGACGCAAATGATATTTTTACGCGACTGCTTGCTTTAATAAGCAAATACGATGCGCTAGCCAGTGAGCTTTCACTGATAACAGATGATATTGAGAAGTTAGATTCGGATTGCATCACAAAATTCGGTACTCTCGGCGGAGATCTGCAAGATTTAATTGGATCTGTATATCAAGCCCTTGTTACAAAGTTTGAATGGATTGATCAAAGGTTTCGTGACACGCTTCAGAAATCCACCGTCTCAGCGTACCGCTCGTTTTTCTTGCAGATTGAGCCACAAATTATCGTTTTGGCAGATCAGATTCTTGAGCTTAAGAAAGGGGTAAATGAAAAAAATTTAGCTCGATCAGGCAACGCCTTGACACAAGCCTCGCGCGCAATAAAGACAATACAGGAATTCGCTGACCAGCTTCCATTATCAGGTTCACCCGGTTCCGTAGCCGAAAATCTCGCACGCATTAGGAATTTCGTCAATTCCCTGAAAATGGGCGAGAGTCTTGAACATGAAGTCCAAAAAATCAAGGTCGTATTGGTTTCCAATAACTACAAACGCGTTATTGACTGTCTAGCCAACGCAACCCAACTCAAATTACGTCTTGAACAAATCACACGCAACGTACTTGAGCCATCTCAGCCCGCCGATATGCAAGCTCCGTTTCTTCGGTTAGAGGCGATAGGCACGATATGCTCACTGAGCGGTGGGATCTCGGTTGTGTATCCGCTTGCAAAGAGGGGGGTGGGAGAAAAGCTACCTTCCGTGCGCCATCTCTCAGATGAAGCTGCTATTTTTGCAAATACGATCATAAAAAATGCTGGGATTCTACTGGAAACGTTTACTGACCTTTTTGGTAAGGCCATTGACGCTATTAAGACAAATAACTCCGTCAACAAACTTTTTCAGGGGCTTGTGAGTGACCTAGAAGAGATGCAGAAGGCAATGACGCAGATCGTCAATTTTATTAAGAAGGATTCTCCTCTGGATAGTGTTAACCGCCCGACGTTAATTAACGACCATCTTTCTAAAATAGTTGGGATTTGGCAAAGAACGATTCAAAATGTGCAATCACTTGCGGTAAGTTTGCCGAATGAAGCGCTGCAACTTCTACGTGATGAGCTGAAAAAGGCAATTGAGAAAGTTGTGCCATCGCGCCGATCGGTCAGTAACACATTCTGCCGAGAGTTGACGGAGGGTTATTTATTTTTTTGCCCTGGATTGATTGATAATCAACCTGCTGATTTAAAGCTGGATGCGCTCATCGAACTTGATTTACTAACCGGCGCGTCGACGACGCGAATGATGGGAACAATTAAGAACTTTCGTATTAACGTATTGGGCTTTTTATTCCTTCCTATTAAAGCCCTAGAGTTTAAAGTTGAAAATGGAACTGCCCGGCTCGGTAGCCCTGATATAGGGACCATAACGCTTTCTGACGCCCTATCTTGGGTTAAAACACTTGGGGATCTATTCCAAGCTCAGAGTGGACCTTATGCTGAACCTACAATCTCAGGTGTGCGGGCAGGATATCGCGTTACTCAGAAGTACTATCCGACTGCCAATATGGTACTCGAAAATTTTGTGCTGGACGCTTATATAAACTTACCATTCGATGGAGGGGCAACGACATTTGGTTTTGCAATTTCAAGTAGAGAACATCCATGTGAACTGACGGTTATGCCGTATGGGGGTCGTGCACATTTCGTTATAGAAACTGCCGGGGATAGATTAGTGCGTATGGACGCTTCTTTTGCTTACGGACTTTGTGGAGTCTTTAAACTGGTTGCGGTTAAGGGAACGGGAAAAGTGATGGTTGGGGTCATCATAAGCCAATCCGCAAATGTACTCGCATTAACCGGATTTTTTATCGTTCTTGGCAGCGCTACGGTATTGGGTATTGTCTCTATTTCAGTGAGCCTCACACTGAGTCTTGAGTATCAATCTTCTAGTGTTGTAGGGCATGGCGAGTTTAGTGTAAAGGTAGGATGTTGGCCTGTGGAATGGACCCTTAATTACTCAGTAGACTATGCACAGAAAGGTGCTCAAATGAGCACAAACCAAATTTTGATAAATGAACCTTCGCAAGAGCCCGTCGAACCACTTAAGTCTTTGTTTCTGGATCCCAAGATGTGGGACAAATTCGACCACTACTTCACAGACTGAAAACCGAATTTTTGACCCGAACAACAGTACCTAAATGGGGGTATCTTTGGACACCGATAAAGAGTGGAGAGTTAAGTGGACTGTTATTCCAAAGGGATTGCAAGAAAAAAGATTGCGGGTGTCGATCTTGGCGGGAATCGACCCTGATAGTAATGCAATTGGTTCAGTCAATTGGACGGAATTCGTCAAGCTGCAATTAAAAGGTTTCAAGCTGGTGATTAAGCAAGGAGGCGTTAATGTATTAGCTAACAGCGATTCATATGAGCTAATTAACGAGGGTTATTTAAATACAGGGATCTGGGAGACGGTTTTCGATCAAAAAACGGCGCGCATAGCCGCTTCGGCGCCCAGCTTTCTGCAAACGGAAAAGTTTTTTCCGGTGTGTACGGGGAGTTTTGCGGTCCATGTGATGAGGTTTGCGAGACGAGTCCAGGGAGCCCAGCTACAGCGCACACTCTTAAATAGTAGAAGTAACACGGTCATACCAGATTCTGAGTCCCAATTTATTAGTATCGACGATCTTTTCCCCGGACAATGGAAAAAGGGATCCCCGGAACAAACGGACCTTTCATATCTCGTCGGGTTTGCGGGAGATCTAAACAAGGTCTTCAACACCTCCGCGCCGAGCTTAAAAGAACGCACCCGAGATAAGGTAAAGAAAAAAGACTACAGTGACTATGGTGCCACTACGCTCTTAAACGCGGCAGAAAACGCTTACGCTAGACCCCATGTTCGGTCCATCGAGAAGAACCAGGATAACAAAGAGCAAAATATTCATGGCGATCGCATATCAGTCTTGACCGAGTTTGGCGCAGAGCTATTGAAGGCCCGTTATAACATGATTGCAGAGGTGCCGTCTGGATTGAAGATTGACGTGATCCTCAGTCCTGAATTGAACGCGTCGATGGATCAGTTGCTTACAACAATTCCGCGTGCCATCTCTCCGAACGTACAGGACGCATTGAGAGCAAGAGAGGGAAGTGCCATTAATCGCTTGGCAATGTTAAAAGCAGAGCCAGGGCTGTTGGCCCCCGCTGGGCTTGTGTTCGATATGCTTTTGCCACTTCCGGTCCAACTCCGGGATGGCGACGAAATCGCAGTTGAGGCTATATGGACGAATATAAATGTTTCTACGCTGCTTATAACATCCACTGGAGTATTCACCGCAGTTACTAGTCATGGTTTACCGGCATCTGAACCCCTAGAACACCCGGAAAATTCTGTTTTTGATCCATGCGGACTTATGCGACTCGGCGCTAAGGATGGCGAATTTGTTGCTACCGACTTTAATGCTGATTTGGCATCACTATCGATAACCACGACGGTACTTGATGCCCGTAACCGATCAATAGAAGCGAATCCCGCGTGGAATGCAGACAGTGGGGAACATTTTGTAGCACCGCCTATTACTTCCGACGACGTTGCTATTCATTTAATGGAAAGAGTCAAGACATTCAAAAAAAGGCGGGATGATTTTCAGAATAGTAATAAGCGTTGCCTATACCTTGAGGATTTGATAATTGGTACTCGACTAGATGTCGGTGCTGTAGAAGAAATCGATGGACAGAAAAAAGTGACGTGGTTCGCTGCCGGAAAGCGACTGGTTACCTATGAAGCATTCAAAGAATTGGAGCGCAAGCCACAGGACCTGGAAAGGGATGAGGCATTCGATTCCTTATGGGTTTCCGAGTATCGAACATATAATTATGAGAAAACTAACGATCGCTATATTGTGGAATCGACAGTTAGAGGAGAAATGACACGCTGGAATCCACTCGGAAGCGCGATGGAAAGTATTCACCCTAAAGGTACAAAAACGACACTCGGCAAAACCGTCAGCGCAGAACCCAGATCGTACTTACACCCTCGGTTCGGACTCCAACTCGCTTTTGGTATTCGGTATGTATTTAGCGATGGGAGTTGCCTTATAAATCTAGCGGAGGCTGCGGAGCGATATTATGGAAAAAATTTCCGGGAAAATAATAAGTTCCTTTTACACAAACACGCCTTCACGAGTGGGGAGTTTATCCTCCGCAGATGGGAAAAGCTGTGTGCTCCAATATGTGCTTTTGTTGACGAGCCAATTCGTGGGCAATGGTGGCCCAGAGAAACAACGCGACGACTCGTCATAGCAACTTCATCTTCGAACAACCTTAAAGAGCAACATCGGTCGGAACGGTGGATATTACCTAAGTCGCTTTCAGTGCTGGAATGCTGGAAACATGGCGTCTTTCGTGATGACGTTAAACCTTGGGAATCAGCCTTCGAAGGTTACTCGCTTGAACCGATCGATTCACGTCCTCTAAATCCTACGGTTAATCCAGAGATTTCTACCGACCCAGATGTTATTTGGCGACATCGGCTAGGACGGCAGAAATCTCCAAATCCCTACCATCCTGACCCGCTTGTTACGACTATTCGATTTTTTGTTGGCCGAAAGAGTGGTCAAGCGCTAGGCACCTGGTGCGCAATTTCCGATTCAGAAAACAATCTTCCGACTGTTTTTGACTGCCATTTGTACGATAACAACAAATGGCCTTATGCGAGAGGCATCAAGCTGTCTCTTCATGCGTCAAAAGCATCGCAATCATCTGCTTGCTGCGCCGTAAATGCGGCAAAAGGTAAGATTAAGGTTAGTTTGCCGCCGGGCGAGCGTTTGACGATACTTGCGATTCCGTTGAACGACGATACACTTTACTTAACGAAAGTTCATGGGTTATCCGCATTGTTAGACGCTGAAATAAAGGAAAAAAATATTAGTAACCGCCAGCTGCAATGGTCAGAATTCCCGCAAATTCTTATGACCATTGCCGAGGTTACCGAGATCGAACTTGAGCATATTGTTGATGTGCCAACAATGGGACCTAACATACACCAACTCGTAGTGAATAGAATTGATGGCGCTAAACCCGAAAAAGACGAAACAAAGATACATGGGAATGTGCGTGCCGAAGTTGCTCCAGGTTCGACGGGTGCATTGGAAATTATTGCTGCGTGGCAGCATTACATTGATTCACTTGATCAGTTGCCGATGAGTCAACGCTCTCCGAGCAAGGACTTTATGACGATTAATGGAACTCGCCGCGCGACGGTTGGGCAATGGAGAGCCTCGGAGCAAAATTCATCGAAGCATAAATCGTCGCAAAACGTTGTGCGGCGTCCCCCTTTGGATATCGACGTTGTACTGAAGCATGATTTCAAAGATACACGCCACCGTGTGATTCAGTGGAATACTAGAGCAATTGGTATGGCGCCAAGCAGATTTGATGCTGATCAGCACAAGAGATTCGATGATTACCGATTCTTTACCAGTTCTTCAAACGTCACCGAGCGAATCGAGATATTGAGTACGCGCTCACCGCTTCCGCCTACTATATTGGAGCCGGTTTTACCTGCGTTTGCGTTTAGTCATAAGCTCGCGTCAAATTCTTTAACACGCCGGCGTACAGCCGCATTCCTTCTTGAATTGGAGCGAGATTGGTGGAGCTCTGGCGAGGACGAACAACTGGGGGTGGTTCTGTTACCCGGTGGTTTAGCTAGGGGTGACTTCGATGAAGTATCACGAAAGTACAGAAATATTGCCTCCTTCTGGGGAGCAGACCCCGCGCGCGAACATGCGTCTACACTGAGTCACCTCCCAACTTTTTTTGGTAAAAACCATCTTGCAGGCGAAGGAATGGGTAAACGTGTCCCAGTAAAAATCACTCCCGATCAAGAAACGCCTGCGACACCCGGCGCGCCGCCCCCTATTCCCCTTGATGTTGACATCGTGCCATTTGTGCCAACATGTGCCGGCATAGGTCAGCCATGGAAGGTACTTGTTCATGTGATTAACCCTTCTAATGTGGCACGGGCTATGATACGTTTGGCCGTCGTCCGATATCAACCCCACTCAATCGCAGGTTGTGAAGTTTCGAAACCTGTCATGCTAGATCACCACGGGTTGCTAGACGATCGGGAAGCAATAGTCAAACGTGATGCCCAAGATGATCGCAAGTTGACAGTTACGCTTCACGGAATTGCTGCAATTCCCGTGATTTCCGAAAAATTACCGGAGTCAGATAAACCCTCTACGTACCCGAATATAACGAGTCAGGTAACTATTTCTCTAGAAAGAGGAACCGCATCAATAGATAACTTAGAAATCTGGGAAGCGGAAGAGACGATACTTGCGCAACCACAAGTCCGAGAGGGCCGGACTTACTGGACCGCCGTCTTTAGGTCCGAGCATTCCTTAAGGTGGACTAAGTATAGAATTGCAATTCTGGAAGAAGAAATTTCGCCGGCTGACAAAAAGGGGGGTATTAATCCAATTCCAAAATATTTCGATTTTCTGTACCTTGACGAAATAGGGTGAGGCTATGATTATCACCTTTAGGCACGCGAAGGTTACTGAAAAATCGGAGTGTGGCCTCCTTTTAGAAGGATTTTCATCTCTGCAACACTTTTTTAGCTCGACCTGTTAGGAGAAACAAATGGGTTCTCTCTCGATATCGCATTGGTTGATTGTGTTATTGGTTGTTATATTGATATTTGGCACTAAAAAACTAAGAAGTATTGGTAGTGACTTAGGGGGTGCCATAAAAGATTTTAAGACAGGACTAAGAAGTGAGGAGAAAACCACAATCAAACATGAGGGGCAGACTATCGAAGGTGAAACCAAACAACAAGAAATATGATAATTTGTGATAAAAACAACCTCGGCTGACTGGAAAAATTATCGCATTTTTTCGACTAGACGCTCGTACGGTTTTTCCCCGCGTAGGCTGCCATGAGGCCTGGCCTATGGTAGTTGTAGAAAGCCTCCCAATCAGCCCAACTTGCCGAGCCTGCAGTAGCGATGACTGAAAACCAGAACCCCGAACGAAAGGCCCGCGACAACATTGATGCGCTGCTCTCGCAGGCGGGTTGGGTGGTTCAGTCAGCTAGGAGAATCGACCTGAACGCCGGCGCCGGTCAGGCGGTGCGCGAATACCAGACGGATATCGGCCCCGCAGACTATGTGCTGTTAATGGACAAGAAAGCGGTGGGCGTAATCGAGGCGAAGCGCCCGGAAGAGGCGCAGCGGCTTACTGCCCATGAATCCCAAACCGAAGCTTATGCGGTGCAGTAAATATCGGTAAGATGTCAGCGGATGAGCAGTGCGTTGTACGGCAGGCCAGCGCCAACCCAAGCGCATAATCCAAGCATACAACCCGCGTATGCCCCGCTCAGTATTAACACTTCTTCTGACAGCAACGACTACCCGCCTACATTTTTTCGGGTGATTGCCCATGAGTTGGATCGTCGCCTCTCCTGTACATAAAACTCAATCGCCGCAGTAGTACCGGCTTTATTCTTGTTAACCATCTTTTTTGCTGCTAATCTGAAATTTGACGCCCTGTTGTTATCGTCGCTCTGCTACATGTAGGGTCTAAATATGATGTGGGGCAATCCGGGATTTGCACCAATAATAAATATTGGAAAGCTGGGCAGCACGAATTTTCAATTCTCTTCCTGCGACGGTAAAATTAGAAAGAAACCTCCGCTATTTGATAACTTGTGAAACCGATATCATTTGCGGTCGTGTGACCAGACACCCATAGCGCCTTCGAAGCAACATTAAACATAGACGGTGCAATTTGGGCCGCCGTCGGTTTTCAAGAAATAACTGTACTCGCGATGCCAGCAGCAGGAGGAATGCCTTGGAATTCGCCTATCCCCGCCCGCAGATGCAGCGCTCGAACTGGACTTCTCTCAACGGCAAGTGGCGTTTTTGTTTTGATGACGCGGGCGAATTTGCGCTGCCGTCTCAAATCAAGTCCTGGCCTCTGGAGATCACGGTACCTTTCCCGCCCGAATCGGAAGCAAGCGGTATCGGTGATCGCGGCTTTCACTCATTTTGCTGGTATGAGCGGGACTTCGACTGCCCACGCTCTACCGGGCGAGTTATCCTGCGCTTTGGCGCGGTGGACTACAACGCCCGGGTATGGATTAACGGTTGTCTGGCTATCACCCACGAGGGCGGCCATACTCCATTCTGGGCCGATATCACCGACATGCTTCATCCCTCCGGCAACCAGACGGTCACCGTACATGTGGAAGACGACCCGCATGAACTTGCCAAGCCGCGCGGCAAGCAGGACTGGCAACTCGAACCCCACTCCATCTGGTACCCGCGCACGACCGGAATCTGGCAGACCGTCTGGTTCGAGCGGGTAGCGGACAATTACATTGAAAAAATCCGCTGGACTCCCGAGGTGCCGCACTATGCCATTGGTTTTGAGGCGCGTGTCATAGGCGAATCAACCGACGATCTCACCGTCGATGTCTGCCTGCGCCATGGCGAGCAGTTGCTCGCACATGACCGCTACCAGGTGGTGGACGGGCAGGTTGACCGACTTATTGTACTGTCCGATCCGGGTATCGACGATTTTCGCAACGAACTGCTGTGGAGCCCGGAGCGGCCTACGTTGATCGATGCCACGGTGCGGCTCATGCATGGCGAAGAGGTGGTGGACCAATTTGCTTCGTACACCGCCATGCGCTCTGTGCATATTTTGCGTGACCGCTTCATGCTCAACGGGCGCCCCTACATGCTGCGGCTCGTGCTTGACCAGGGCTATTGGCCCGACACCTTGCTCACGGCGCCCGGCGACGAGGCGTTACGCCGGGATGTGGAGCTAGCGAAAGCCATGGGCTTCAATGGTGTTCGCAAGCACCAGAAGGTTGAGGACCCGCGCTATCTTTACTGGGCAGATACGCTGGGACTCATGGTTTGGGAGGAAATGCCGTCTGCTTATCGTTTCACGCGCAGCGCCATCAAGCGGACAGTTCGCGAATGGGGAGAGGTCATCGAGCGTGACTACAGCCATCCCTGCGTGATTGTCTGGGTGCCTTTCAATGAATCTTGGGGCGTGCCCGAACTTGCTTCCGTCGGGAAGCAGCGGCACGCGGTCCAAGCGCTGTATCACCTCACGAAAACACTGGACGCCACCCGTCCGGTAATCGGTAATGACGGATGGGAAAGCAGCGCGACCGACATTATCGGCATTCACGATTACGATGCCAACATCGAACACCTGAGTCAGCGTTATGGTGCCGGTATTCAGCCCGATCAGCTGTTCGACCGGCGGCGGCCGGGTGGGCGGATTCTTACGCTCGACGGCTATCCGCATCGAGGCCAGCCGATCATGCTGACCGAATTCGGGGGCATCGCTTTTGCCAAGTGCACGCAGCCGGACGTGAAGCACACCTGGGGCTACACTGCGGCCAAAGACGAAAACGAATTTGCGCGAATGTATGCCGAGCTGATGGATGCGGTGATTCATACCGCGCTCTTCAGCGGTTTTTGCTACACCCAGTTTGCCGATACCTTTCAGGAAGCGAATGGATTGCTCTGCGCAGACCGCGCGCCCAAGATTCCCCTTGAGGAAATCGCGAAGGTGACATGCATTTCGCGTACCCACATACCCGGAGGCGTCTGATGTATTCGCTTGATCTTACCAAGCCGGACGGTCGTAAAATGACGCTTTATGGACGTCGGCCGTTTGATTCGCAGACTGCCGCGCCGAGCCCATTTGTGGAACCGCTGAACGCGAGCCCGCATCTGCGGTGGCATCCGCTGCGCGGTGAGTGGGTGACTTACGCTGCGTATCGGCAAGGACGCACCTTTCTGCCTCCCCCTGAATACAATCCGTTGGGCGTGACCATCGATCCTGCGCACCCGACCGAGGTGCCGGCAGGAGACTGGGATGTGGCAGTGTTCGATAATCGCTTTCCCTCCCTCGGCGGCCCCAGCGCAGAGCCGCCCTCGTTGATCGTGCCGACCGCGCGGGCGGTTGGGCATTGCGAAGTGGTGGTGTTCACGCAGAATGCGGGCGCGTCATTGGGCGTGCTGCCGCTTGCGCACATCGAATTGCTGATGCAAGTGTGGGGAGAGCGCACAGCCAGGCTGGCCCAGCGGGGCGATATTGCCTATGTGCTGCCGTTTGAGAATCGGGGTGCGGAAGTTGGCGTGACCTTGCACCACCCGCATGGCCAGATTTACGCCTACCCGGTCGTGCCGCCAGTGCCGGCGGGGATGCAGCAGGAGGCACAACGGTACCATGCAGACAAAGGTAGCGGGATACTGCAGGATCTCATCACCGCGGAGCGAAGCGCGAGGGTGCGCATGCTTTATGAAGGCGACCATGCGGTGGCGTTCGTTCCGGTATGCGCACGCTACCCCTATGAGGTATGGATCGCCCCGATCGAGCCGGTCGAGAACTTCATTCAGCTCACGGGCGAGCAGCGTGCTGATCTGGCCCGGGCGGTGAAGACCGTGCTGCTGAAGTATGATGGATTGTGGCAAAGGCCTTTTCCATACCTGATGGCCTGGTACCAGGCGCCGACCGATGGCGAAGCGCATCCTGAATCGCATTTGCACGCAGAGTTCTATCCGCCTTATCGCACTTGGGACCGGATAAAATACTTGGCGGGAACTGAAATTGCAGCGGGTTTTTTTGCGATGGACGCGTTGCCGGAAGAGAAGGCGCGCGAGCTTCAGCAAATCGAGGTGACTCTCGAATGAACGCTTTTCCTAAGCGGCGGGATGCTCATGCGTTTCATGGCATGGCTCGAAACACTCCTGGAAGTATGATGGGCGGCTTCGAGGCAGCGTTTGGGCGCCCGCCCGAGGTAGCGGCGCAAGCGCCAGGCCGTGTCAACCTGCTAGGTGAACACACTGATTATAACGACGGCTATGTGTTGCCGATCGCCATCGAACAGCAGACCAGCGTCAGCATGCGGCGGAATAATCAGGACGAGTACGTGCTGCATTCGGAAATACTCGGCAGCAAGGTTCGCTTCAAGCTCGACGCATTGCCGGCGGAACACTTCGCGACCTATGTGTATGGCTGCCTCATGGAAGCGCGTGCTGCCGGCATCGCTGCGCCAGCACTGGATATCCACATCGAGTCAAATGTGCCCATGGGAGTGGGCCTGTCGTCAAGCGCGGCGCTGGAGGTTGCCACGTTACGTGCCTTACGTGCCCTTACGGGCCAGTCACTGGACGACGTGTGCCTGGCGCAGCTCGCGCAGCGGGCGGAAATCGAATATGCGGGCGTGCGTTGCGGCATCATGGACCAGATGGCGTCAAGCCTTGCCGGAACGCAATGCGCGCTGTTTCTCGACACGCGTACGCTGGAGCGACGGCTGGTTCCGTTGCCGCCAGCGTCGACGGTGCTGGTACTCGATTCGGGCATTGCCCGCACCCTTGCCGGGAGCGGCTACAATCGACGCCGCGCGGAATGCGAAGAGGCTGCGAGGCGGCTTGGCGTGGCTGCGCTTCGCGATGTCAGCGATATATCGATTGCGGACATTCTGCCTGAGCCATTGCGCCGCCGGGTACGCCACGTCGTCAGTGAAAATGCCCGGGTGTTGCTGGCTGCCAGTTGTCATGATGCAACGGAGTTCGGTATCCTGATGAATGCGTCGCATGCCAGCCTTCGCGACGATTATGAGGTCTCCATACCCGAACTGGATCAATTGGTAGTGCTATTGCAGGCGCATCCTCATGTATACGGGGCTCGCCTGACGGGCGCGGGTTTTGGTGGCGCGTGCGTGGCCTTGTGTGAGCCGCAAGCACTGCGTGAAATTTCAGAGACGGTGCTGAGAGGCTATTCCAGCGCAGGCTTTACCGGTCGCGTGCTTGTACCGCCGACCGAAGAGGCTTGGTTGGATCGGTAATGGGACGGTTCGACGGGGGTTCATCAATCGATAGTTGATCGTTGATATTGACATGTCTGCGCTAAACGATTCCATGCATGCAATGGTTCTGGAAGGGCCAGGTCAAGCGGTTCAAATGCGCTGCTTGCTTCGTCCACAACCAGGCCCTGATGAGCTTCTTGTCAAGATTGCAGCCTGCGCTGTTTGCCGTACCGATTTGCATGTGGTTGACGGCGAATTGCCCGATCCAAAATTACCTATTATTCCTGGTCATGAAATTATCGGTCGAGTGGTGGCCTACGGAGCAAATGTCCGTAATTTTTCCATTGGTGAGCGGATCGGCATTCCCTGGCTTGGATGGACCTGCGGCCATTGCCGGTACTGCCGCAGCGGGCAGGAAAATTTATGTACTACCGCCAAGTTCACGGGTTATCAGATCGATGGCGGGTACGCCGAGTACACTGTCGCCGATGCGCGTTATTGTTTTCGCATACCGGCTACATATAGCGACGTCGAGGCGGCGCCTCTGTTATGTGCCGGGTTGATCGGCTACCGCGCGCTCAAGATGACTGAAGATGCGGAACGGGTCGCAATTTATGGATTTGGCGCCGCTGCCCATATCGTGGCCCAGATTCTGGCTCATCAGCGACGGAAATTGTTTGCATTCACGCGTCCCGGGGATACCGGGGCCCAGGATTTCGCCGGGAGGATGGGTGCCGCATGGACAGGTGATTCGGGCATGGTCCCGCCCGAGGAACTCGATGCGGCTATCATTTTTGCACCTGTAGGCGCGTTGGTGCCTGCCGCATTGCGAGCGGTTCGTCCGGGTGGACTTGTCGTATGTGGGGGTATCCATATGAGCGACATCCCCAGTTTTCCCTACGATATTCTGTGGCATGAAAAGCGTCTGGTCTCGGTCGCCAATCTTACCCGTCGAGATGCCGAAGAATTTCTGGCGCTGGCACCCGAAGTGCCAATCAGGGTAACTACGGAATCCATGCCGCTTAGCCAGGCGAATACAGCATTAACGAGGCTGCGTGAAGGGAAACTAACCGGTGCGGCGGTGCTCATTCCTGAATCTTAGTTCTGTTAGGATGAGTTGCGTTGCCGTTTGGCATACAACATCAGAAAGAACATCAGAAAGCGACGCACTTATCACGCTCGGCCACGGCCTTGATATAGTCTCCCATGGTTTTGATTAGCGCGCCTGATACAAGATCGGGCGCGCCGATCTTTCGCGCAACGGCGCAAGCGCCGCACACCCAGATGGGAATGCCTGCCGTTTGTATAGCTATAAAGGTATCTTTTAATGGCGGCAAATTTACACCCGTTATATGGTCACCGATCCCAGGACGTGCAAGCGTCACGGCCTCATTCCATAGAAATAGAATTACGTCATGCCCTTGCTCCTGTGCAACTTTTGCGGCCATGAAAGGCAGGGTTGCCATTGTCGGGTCGTCGGTTCCGTGACTTCCAGAGATGATGAATTGCATAAAGATATCCTTTTATTCGTGCCGGTTCAAAAACCTTGGGGTCAGGCAGCATCCTTGTTCCGATACTTTAGCACGAGCGTGATCCAGGCTAAACATACCGTTAAAGAAGATACTGGCGTATTTGTTATCGGCTGGAGCGTTTCAAGGGCTCGCTTGGGACCGATCGGCGTTCGTCGTGCTCGGAAATAGCAAGAAAATTGCTTTGACCTGGTGGTATGCCCGTCTGGTATAATAATTAATTCATGCGCGGAAAATACGGCTTCGCGAACGGCCAATTTTCCGCGCAAATGACCAGCTTCAGCGCCCGTAGCTCAGTTGGATAGAGTACTTGGCTACGAACCAAGGGGTCGTGGGTTCGAATCCTGCCGGGCGCGCCAGTTTTAAGTATTAAAATCAACCGCTTATGTGTTCTCACACTAGGCGGTTTTTCTTTTCAACACAACGAATGCTTGGCTTTGCGTGAATCAGTTTCACAAATACGATTCGCCGCATGAATAAAGGGCACCAAACCGCTCTTCCACCGCTGCTCAGTCAATCTTCCCATCCAGCCGGTACAGCACGTGTTGTGATCCAGTATCTGCTCCAGCTGCATCCGGAAAAGATCATCACAACCGCTGCGTTCTTGCTTCTTCGCCTTCATCAGAATTCACCCAGAAATCAGGGAATAACAGCCTTAATTCTGGCAAATCCCCCGCCTTCTGAATACCCAAAACGTCAACATTTATGCGGGTCCGGAAGGTATTTCAGGGGCGACTACGTCGGTGCAATTCCAGTCTTATCGCGTAACAGCCATTGCAACTGCTTTCGAGCGGTTGCAATTAGTTGGTCAAACACCGCAACATTGACATCGGGTTCGCGATTGACCTGCGGAAAGTCTGGCGAACGACGACCCCCGATCAAAAGCACTCGTATCGTAGCGCTAATATGTTTTCCAAGATCATGCCGATAGGCAATGGCTTGAGTATAGTCGTCATGATTCAGAGAATGGCTTGGTCGTTTGAGCTCGATCAGTAAATACTCGCCGCTCAGATTCTGGTTAAGTAGTAAATCGGGCCGCTGATCAGCTTTATTGCCTACATATTTCTTTTGAAGATATTCCTCTATCTGTCGTTTCAAAGTGATGTTGGTGCTAAAAAGCGAAAATTCCGGACCAAATACCCATAAGTTGCGTTCCAATGCTTTGTGCATGATTGCTTCGGAAGTCCCAGTATTCGAAGCCAGTTGCTCAAGCTGATCCAAGAACATCGAGCGTGCGCTAGCCTGTTCGACCAGATACGCCATTTCTGCGAGCCCAAAGTCATTCAACCCTTCCGCAATTGCCGCGACATCGCGTGGCCGCGAATCTGCAATGTGCTCCAGCAGCAGGCGATAGTCGGAACGCTCCAGTGCCTCCAGCAATACAAAGACGATAGGCTCAACCTTGCTGTCTGGTTCCCCGTAGTATTTGTCGAGTACCTTTCTGATTGCACGGTCGGCAAATTGTCTTTTGTGTTCCGGTAATTCCGCCAAGCGAGTCTGAATCGCCTTCTGTAGCCGCGCCTGGGCCAACTGCATGTCGCGCCGGTATTGTTGTTCGAAAGCTTGCTGGAGAATGGGTTGTACATATGCCTCTACTGCCATTAAAAGCTCGCTGTTCTCAACCGGTGCATCCCATCCAGCAGTAATGTGGTCGCGCAGCCCATCGGCGTTCACTTCTCCGTAGAGTTTGCGCAGCAACCTCACTGGAAAGTCGTCACGCTTATCAAGACCAAAGAAACCGGGCTTGCCAACGGACTTGCCATCCACACGCAGGATGATCCCGGGCTGCCGCAAGCCGGCATTGCCGTCACTGATGGCAAATCGCAACTTAACTTTCCCTACCTTCGGCAACTCCTGTTCAACTTCGGAAAAACTACCCGATACATCGTCCACGTCAAGGCGCTTGCCATCCACCATGATCTGGAAGTCGTCTTGGCGGCCATAGTCTTGGAGTAATACCTGACGCAGTTTGTTGGCATCAGGAAATGCCATTCCCTGATGGAGGTGCGTCAGCGTGATGGTGGTGTCATGTAATTGTACGTAACACGATTCGCTCCGAAAGGCGATGTTCAAATGTTCGATATCATCAGTCTGTGTAAGATCCTCCAGACGCAAGGTAAAGCCACAAAGGCGACCTCGTGCTCGCGTTTCCAACGTCATCACTGATGCCGCCATCAAGCCCGCGAACTTCCCGATACCTTTGCGCCCCTTGATCAAACGATTCTTGCCAACGGTTCGGTCGCCACGACGTGAACGAGGATCCCTCGCGATAAAAAGGTAGTGGCGACGCAATTCTTCTTCGGTCATGCCGCAACCATCATCCGAGATGATGATGGGCGCATCGCTCAATGGCTTTGGTAATGTCACCGAGACTTGCTCGGCGTCGGCATCCCAAGCATTATCGATCAGTTCTTTCAGAGCTCTTTCGGATGACGAATACTCTTGGCTGAGTAACGTGGCCAAGCGGGAATCCACTTGAAAGTGCAGATCAGATTGACTCATTGGCATGTTCCCTGGATACAGTAAACAGCGTGAATTCCAATGCTAATATTCTCGAAGCTGAAAGCTAATTTTTGAATTGTTTTTGTTTCTTTCATTTGTTTGTGCCCCTTTCAGTCCTGTTTTCCACGCCTTTCATCTAAACCAGAAATCAGAGCTAAAAATTCCCTCGGGGCTGTACGTTTGAACAGCGTTTATCACACGCCTTGGGAAATTTCAATCAAAGGACGTAAGTCATATTATTCTACAAGGTATAGCGTTAACACTGATTTAATTAAGTTAGTGTCGGTGATCTGCACTGATTGGAATGTTTGAAGCTTGATGAGCAATCTTCATGGATCATCGCCACCGAAATCAACCGCTTCATCTGGGCCGGACAGATACCCATCCCGTGCTCGGCGGCAACCCGGCCTATGGGTTCATGCCTGCTACAATGACGGGCGACTTGTTGGAACAGATCAGGGACAATGTTCGGGATCGCTCGCTCGTCGTCACTGGACGCGATGACAAGGCTTTGATTAAAAGAGCCCGTCAGCAGCGCAGGCCGAACACAAAGACAAAGACCGGAAACGTTAAAACTCGCGCTCCGTGCGCGACCACGTTCCCTACTCATGGGGTACGCTCTTGAGGATTGCCTCGCGGAAATGTGCTTTCAGGTTTGGCGATTCCTTGAACCCCCGCTTTAGCTTTAACCCCTAATCTGAGTCGCCTCAACTTTGCGAACCGCTGCCCCGTTTGCGTAGCCCGTGAATGTGCCCATGCAGGGCACGAGCAATCCCGTTCACGTGTTCAATAAACAGTACGTTGCCAGCAGCTTACGGTTTTCCGAGTGCTAGTGGCCGCTCCCGAACTATGAAATCGGCCAACCATACGGGTGGTGCGTTTGCATGTTACCTTTTTATTTATTTGATCAGCTTTAGCCACTACAGGCGTTTTTCAAAACTTTTGGGTATACGATTTTTGCTGTACTATTCGCTGAATGGGAATATTTAAATATCAATGGCTTATACATGTATCATCGGAAAATCCATAGCATACTTGCTATTATATAAGTTATTGATATATAATATCATTATATACGAGCCAAGTTGGGTGCGAACCAAGGCGTTCTTGGGTTTGAACCTTAAAAGCCATAACAAGGGGTGAGGCAATTTGCCTAATCCCTGATTTTTTTGAGCTAGCGGCGGGTCAGCCTCAGCGCGACACTTCAATAACCTTCATATTTAACCATGCCTACATCCATTTATTGCTACCACTGCCACATTCCCCATGACCGCAGCGAAATGCGATTGGTCGTTACGAAGACGGGCAAGCGATGGCGCTGCGAGCGCAGCATCAAGAGCGCCCAGGCAGACAGAAAAACCCGCGATGCGTTCGGGCGGCAGATTTCGGCCCTTAATAAGGCGGACGCGCAGGCGAGAATCAGGATGACGTTGAAAGAATGAACAACTCAACAATTACAGCTTTAGCTTTAGCTAGTGGTTGTTGAGTCAATATAGATAATTGAAAGGCAGGGGACGCCTGCCGGCTATAAATCAGGGATCGCAGGTTCAAATCTGTCGGGTCGTCATATCAAAAAGGTCAGGCAAAACGCCTGACCTTTTTTTTCTCTCAATTGCCTGAATTAGCGCGGATGAGTATGGGTTTATGGTCGTACCCGACTCATGCAGACTCTTTCTTGACTAAAGTAAGGTTGGTATCTGCTATCAGGCCTCCAAGAAAGCACTGGAAGTTCATATCTTCTCTCAGCACGGCACGGACATCGATTATGAGGCGTAAACGTCCGCTTTCCAGCCTCAGTAGCTTCAGATAACTGGGAAAAACATGATGTGCCGGTACAGCAATTCCATTGCCCGCGCTTTCTGCCGGATAACTCACCCATTCGGGCACCAGGCCGGACTGACGTATGGTCACTTCGGATTCTTCAAATACATAGGCCGTGATGCCGATGGCGGCACTCGTCCAGTAACTGATCGGTATAAGCGGTTGCGCTGCCTGAAGGGATTTTGCGGCTTGCAGCGATTCACGCTTGGGTTTAGCTTTCATAAGGCTCCTCTGTAAGCAGGGTTAAAACTGCTCTCCCGCCGCAGATCGGGCGGAATGACCAGGATCAGGTCCTGGTTTCTGTATAAGGCAGACGAACTGTCCAAGTGCCGAGCAAGTGAAGCTGTGCGGGAGAGATATGCTTATTCTACGGGTTTTAAGATGCGTTGCCCATTGGACCAAAGTACACCTCACGCTATCGCATGACGCAAGCCCAAGATAGATTATTCAGGTTCGGATGAGCGTATCCCGATCGTTGGGCTGTCTATATAACTTGAAGTCTCTCCCGCACGCTTCCCGACAGGAGCAAGCGCATTAACCACAGCCAATGGCAGGGGTAGCAATTGTTCACATGACGCCGACGCGATCAATTCGGCGGAAAGTCCCGCGCTTATCAAGCCGCGCGTCCCATGGCCCAGGCTGGTATATAGCCCAGGCAATAGTTTTCCCACCAGCGGCATTGCGCCGGGGAGAGATGCTCTTACCGATGCACGGCCGTCCAGCTGCGCAATATCCAACGAATCCATATTCATCGATCTGCCTAATACTGCGGATATTTCTGCCAATCGAGATAAATTTTTAGCATGGTCCGCTATGCGCAAATCAACTGCTTCATCATTAAAGCTATGCGTCGCACCCATCATATGTACGCCGCCAATTGAGGGGAGAAGATAGCCGCTGGTGCAAACGATGGTTCGCAGATTACGGCTATGGGATGTTGCGGACAACGCAGTGATTTGTCCCCGTACCGGCGTCAGCGGCAAGCTTGCCAACGGGACGAACGATTTTACCTCATATCCAGTGCAAACGACCACTAGCTGAGCCTCATAGCTCCAGGCCTGTTCACGCTGGTTTTTCCCCTCGACACGCCAGCCAGCATCCACTGCTGTCAATGATTCGACACGATGGCAGGTAAACTGCGCAATGGCTGGACTTGACGCCAATGCCGCGCACATCCGCGGCGGAACCAGCCAGCCTCCGGCTGGAAACCACAAGCCCCCATATGCCAGTTCAATGCCTGCCAGCATGGAAGCTTCAGCCGCATCTACGCGCCGCAATACATGTGGCGGCCAATCGAGTGCCGCAAGTTTGTCGATACGTTTCGCTTCTTCCGCTGAAAATGCCAGTTGCAGCTCTCCGCATTCGGCCCGGACGATGCCATCTATGGGCAGCTTTTCATCGAGCAGGGCAAGAGCGTGTCCATAGGATGCCAGAACAAAGCGTTGCAGTGAACTCATGCCTGCGGCCAGACGGGTGTGCAGTATGCCGCTGGGGTTGCCCGATGCCCCTGTGGCCAGCGCAGGCGATCGCTCGATCAGCTTGACGGAGACACCGCGCATCGCCAGCGCTGAAGCAGCGGCACAACCGGCCATACCTCCGCCGATGACGACGGCTGTTGCCGGAATGGATCGAGCAGGGGGTGACCCAGGAAGGCGGCCCTGCAGCATTTCACGTTTTAGCCCGAAACCGCGCGATTTGCTTACCTGGAACCCGGCTTGCTCCAAACCGCGCCGTACATGACCGGCGCAGGTATAGGTGGCAAACGTCGCGCCCGGCCGGGAGGCCTGCACGATACCTTCGAACACCCGCTGAGTCCACATTTCGGGATTACAGGCAGGTGAAAAGCCATCCAGAAACCATGCATCGATACCGCCGCAAATTTCAGGCAGTGCCTTGGCCACATCGTCTACTACCAGCGTGAGGCGTAACCGGCCTTCGCCGAAGCTCCATCGGTTCCAGCCAGGTACGCGGCGCTTCCAGCGTTTGATGAGTTCTTTGGCATAGTCTTGCAACGCTGGCCATTGCGCCAGCGCGGCGCTCAGCTCCGGTTCCGTAAGTGGATATTTTTCGACGCTAAAAAAATCCAGGCTACATCTGGAGGGGAATGGGACAGCTTCATCAAATAGCTTCCATGTACATAAAAAGCTCAATCCCGTGCCGAACCCCATCTCGCCGACGGCAAATCCATCTCCGCTTGACAATGATGCAAGACGCTCAGCCAGGCCGTTGCCTTCCAGGAAAACATGGCGTTTTTCCGCCATACCGGAATTTCTTGAGAAATAGACGTCGCCGAAGCGGGAAGAAAACGGTTGATCGTTCTGCCAATCGAGCATCACCGGAAGGGGTTTAATATGCAGTCAAGCAGCGAGCTTGAACGGGGCGCGCTGAAGGGAATGATTAGCTGGATTCAACATAATTCGGACCAGGTCAATTATTACATCAACGGATGGCGTAACGGAAACACTCAAAATATAAGGACCAGACGATACGTGGGCACTTACATACCAGCCTGGGCAATCACTCGATGTTATTTATCTGCCTATGCAATTTGACCGTCTCCGCAGTTTTTTTACGCATTCGAAGGTTAAGAAATTCCACGCCGACCGAAAATGCCATCGCAAAATAAATATAGCCCTTAGGGATATGGACATCGAAACCTTCGACGATGAGCGTCATTCCTACGAGTATCAGGAACGAAAGAGCAAGAATCTTGATGGTTGGGTGATCCTCCACAAAATCACCGATGGGCTTCGCCGCCATCAACATTACCAGCACTGCCATAATGATGGCAATGGCCATCAACGTGATATGTTCCACCAGCCCGACAGCGGTTATGACTGAGTCCAGCGAAAATACGATGTCCAGGATAGCAATCTGTATCAGTACCATGCCCATACTGGTAACGGCGATATTTTTGGCATTATCCCCCGCACCCTCGAGGCTGTTATGAATTTCATGGGTTGCTTTGAACAGCAGGAACATCCCGCCCCCGATCAGCACTACATCCCGGCCGGACACTGAATTGCCGAATACGGTAAACCACGGTTCGGTCAAACCCATTACCCATGTAATGGAGAACAGTAAACCAAGGCGGGTAAGCATGGCCAGGCCGAGCCCCATTCTTCTTGCGAAATTACGCTGAGCTTCAGGAAGACGACCGACAAGAATCGAAATGAAAATAATGTTATCGATGCCTAACACAATTTCCAGCGCCGTTAAAGTCAACAATGCTACCCAGGATTCCGGACTGGTTACCCACTCAAACATCGATTTCTCTCATGGTCATGGTTAACGCTGGCCTTGCCTTGATTGGGCGCACCATTTCGCTGCCCAGCTTTTACTGGATGTCATCATGAAGTTCATCGGTGGTCTATTACGCTGATTTTGCCGGGCGCGGGTCGCTATGGTGGGAGCGCTATTACAGCGCTAGCAGGAACCAGCCAAAAAAACGACGCTTATATTATCATGCCCAGGCTCACCGCGAACCAGCAATGGGGGTCCGTCCAGGTATGTTCCACCTCGAAGCCGCCGCGCTGGAGCAGGTCTTCCAGGCGCTCAACCGTATATTTGTAGCTGTTTTCCGTGTGGATGCGCTCACCTTGGTAGAACTGCAACGTGGTATCCAGCGCGTCGACTCTGACTGATTGGGGGCGCATGCTTTCCAGATGCAATTCCATGCGGGACGCCTTGTGGTTCCAAAAAGATACATGGCTAAAAGAATCCGGTTCGAATTGACCGCCAAGTTCGCGGTTGATTCTCACGAGAAGATTCTTGTTGAACGAAGCAGTTATCCCAGCGCTGTCATTATACGCCGCGTGCATGACATTCGCGTCCTTGACGAGATCTACCCCAAGCAATAGCTGATCCCCGCGTGATAAGTGCTGTGCTACATTTCGGAGCAGCGCAATGGCTTCGCCATGTTCCAGATTGCCGATACTCGAGCCGATATACAAGACCAGACGCGGCGAGGGCTGTAGTTTAAGAAACCCGAGGTCTTCAAAATCTCCAATTTGGGGATGCACATTCACTGCGCCCATTTCTCTTTCCACTTCATCTTTGGCCAACTGCAGAGCCGCGTCGGATACATCGAGCGGAAAGTAATTCACGCTGCATTGCTGTCGTAACAGTGAACGCAACAAAATACGCGTCTTGGTCGCCGTCCCTGCGCCGAGTTCGCTGACGGAGACGTCCGGGCCGAGCCGGCCGCATATCTCGTCCGCATGGGTCATCAGTATCGAGGCTTCCGTTCGCGTGGGGTAATACTCAGGCAAACAGGTAATTTTTTCGAATAGGGCTGAGCCCTCGGCATCGTAGAGCAACTTGGGCGGCAGGCTCTTAGGCATACGTGTAAGGCCCAGAAGCACGTCACCTGCTATTACCGGAGCCGGACTGGGCATGGAGGTGGGGGTCGAGATTCGATTCCAGCGCTCAGGCGTGATCATGTGCCCGCTCCAACATCAGTAAACGGGATACACGGAGAAATGCCAGGGAACCTGGGGTAGTGCGAACTAAACGCATAGAACGCCGTTAAAATAAATGCTCTAAAGTCAGGCAGGGACTGGATGGGTTCATTTATGGTAAGCATTCCGGCAATCCTCAAGGTCTGATTTTGCACCGCGTTATACCGCCCGGGAGGCGTAAGCGAGAACGACAACCTGGTGTGTCTTCTGTATTGGTTGAAAGTTCCGGGCATGGGCTATCTCGTCTTTTTGAAGTCATTATCGGCATGGTTTGAAAACCGCTACAACAAAAAAACCGATGTGCTATTCCCTTATCGTTTGTTTATGAAGGATAGCGTTCGCGAATTTTTCATAAAAATTTGCTGCCCATACGAATTCTCATCGGTTCTTGTTAACTCTGCTGTGCATTTTCTATAAACACCCGTATGCATTCTGTGCGCTGCCAGACATAGAGGGGCAATCGCTGGCGGAAGCACTGATCGCAGCTGATGAATATTTATGGATGTGCCAGAAAAGATTGTCTTTGTACGTTACCGCACTGACCTGTTTTAGGAGTTCAAGCATCCTGTACCCGTCTGAGTCGCTTTTGAAGCTAACCGAAGCGGCCAGGGATGAAATCAGGGAAGTTCTCAGTAAGAAGCAAAATGAAACCGGAACCTTGAAATTAAACCACTTTTCAGGAGATAACCATGAGTTATGAAGATCGTGATACCTACGGCATGTACAAAAGCTATGACAAAAGCTATAGCGGAAACGAGGGTCCCGGACCCCGCTTGATGGGTGCAGATACGCTCATTGGAGAAGATGTTTACAATCAGAAAGACGAGGACCTCGGCGACATCAAGGAAATCATGCTGGATATGAACAATGGCAAAATCGCTTACGCGGTATTGTCTTTTGGCGGGTTTCTGGGTATGGGCGACAAGCTTTTTGCTGTGCCCTGGAGTGCGCTGAAGCTGGATACGGAGAACAAGCGCTTCATACTCAACGTGGATAAGAAACGCCTAGACTCCGCTCCCGGATTCGATAAAGACAACTGGCCCGATATGGCGGATCCGAGCTGGCAGAATACAATTAACTCCTACTACGGAACAAAATCATACACTGACACAAGCTACGCGGACACAAAATCCACCAAGGATTACACCACGTCAGCCCATAAAAACAACGAAAGAATAATACCTGTGGCGCCGAGCGGCACTGATCACGTAAAAAACGAGACCGATGGTGACTATACGCATAAATAAGAGGCAAAGCCGCATGCGGCCGGATAGGTCGCGCGGCTTGATCCTTTGAGTTGGAGTCAAAGAGGCAAGTTTATCTTGCCTCTTGTTGTTTTATATTGCTCGACTTTCCACCAATCCGGTAATAGACGAAGAATATCAGGCCGTGTAAACCTGTCGTCAATAAGGTAAATGACGCCTTGATCCAGGTGGGTGCGAATCACACGTCCCGCAGCTTGCACCACCTTCTGTATACCTGGAAAGAGGTAAGTATAATCTTGGCCGGCGCCAAAGATTGCACTCATGCGCTGCTTTATCTGCTCGTTGACCGGATTGACCTGCGGTAGGCCCAGTGTAGCGATAAAGGCACCTGTGAGGCGCTTGCCGGGGAGATCGATGCCTTCGGCAAAAGACCCGCCCAGTACGGCAAATCCTATACCTTGCCCCGTAAGGGTGAAACGTGCGAGAAATTGATCCTGTTCAGCTTCTTCCATCCTGCGCGTTTGCTCCCAGACGGGGATGTCAGGATACCTTGTTTTTAATGAGAGAGCTATCTTTTGCAAATACTCGAAGCTGCTGAAGAATGCCAGATAGTTGCCGGGTTTTGTCTTGTATTGCCTGGATATCAAATCAACGATAGGCGAAACGGAATCGTCGCGATGTTGATAGCGGGTAGAAATGTCGCTGACGATCTGAACCGTGAGCTGCTCGGCGGTGAAGGGCGACTGCACGTCGATCCACGCAGCGTTTTCAGGCAAGCCCAGTGTGTCGCTATAGAAATGCCGTGGGGTCAACGTGGCGGAGAATAACGCGGTGGACTGTGCGGCTGCAAACCGCTGTGCCAAAAAAACCGCCGGGATGATGTTCCTGAGACAGAGCAGTCCGTTAGCCCGAGTATTTCTTGAAACGCTTTTTTCACGATTCCCTGTAATCCTCGCTACCTTTGTGACATCCTTTGTGATATCGAATAACGAGTGCCCGTCAAATAGCTCACTTACCCGAGAGAAGTGCAACGCATCGAAGTAGAAGCTTTGCAGTTTTCCTTCCCCATCAATGCCTGTTGGGTTTTTAGCCAGATAATCCGTGATCGTGGTAATGGCCTGCTCCAATGCGGTTATGAATTTATCCGGCAAGGCAGCGTGGACCTGATAATCGTGTACCTGATTCTTGTGCAATTCATTCCAGCAGCGATTGAGCCTATCCAGGACCTTCTTGAGTGCTAACGGTGCGAAGCGCCGCGCGATTCTGAAGCTGGCCTGATCCAGCTCTGCCGTATACATCTTGCGGGCGCGCTCGAGCAGGTTATGCGCTTCGTCCACCAATACGGTGATACGCCACTGGTTGGTAGTCGCTAAGCCGTACAGCATGGCGCTCAGGTCGAAGTAGTGATTATAGTCGCCCACGATCACGTCGCACCAACGGATCAGATCCTGGCTGAGATAATAAGGACAAACCTGGTGCTCGCGGGCAATGGCACGCAGCGCACTCCTGTCCAGCACGGCCATGCCCTCAGTGCCAGTTGCCAAAGCGGCATTTCGTGCTTGTGGCAGGCGGTCGTAAAACCCGCTGGCAAGCGGGCATGATTCCCCGTGACATGCCTTGTCGGGATGTTCGCATGCCTTCTCCCGTGCGATGAGCTCGAGCGTCCTCAGCGGTAACGCCTGCTCGTTATTTTTTATGAGCGTGAGTGCATCGAGCGCAAGTTGGCGGCCGGACGTTTTAGCGGTCAGGTAAAAAACTTTGTCCAGGTTTTGTTCCGGGCAGGCTTTCAGAAGGGGGAATATCGTTCCGATTGTCTTGCCTATGCCGGTCGGCGCCTGGGCAATGAGGCAACGGCCATGAAGGGTTGCTTTGTACACAGCCTCAGCCAATTGGCGCTGGCCCTGTCGAAAGGATGAATGCGGAAAGCGCAGGGATGTCAACGCCCGGTCACGTGAGGCGCGGTGAGCCAGTTCCTGCTCAGCCCAACCGAGAAAGCAGCCGCATTTGTCTTCGAAGTACTGCTTGAGTGAACCGGCATCGTATGTTTCACTCAACAGCGTTTCTTTCCTGCTGATGATATCAAAGTACACCAGCGCCAGGCGAATGCTTGAAAAGCCCAGCTTCTGGCAGAGCAGCCATCCGTAAATTTTGACCTGTGCCCAGTGCAACTGCCGATGATTGTCGGGCATGGTGCTGAGGTCACCCCGGAAAGTTTTGATTTCTTCAAGCTGGTTCTGAGCCGGGTCAAAACCGTCGGCCCGGCCTCGAACGAGTAGATGCCGGAATCCACCGGACAGGCTCACTTCTGTCTGATAATGCGGTGGTCGTCGCGATGTGACTATCCCATGCCCGGCGATGCCCTCCTGCGCTGAAGGTGCGGGGGAAAAGCGCAGGTCGAGGTCACCTTGTTTAGCAGTAAATTCGCACAACGCACGCACCGACACCGCGTATTTCGTGGGATGCGACCGGTCAAGGTCGAGCTCAGAGGCGATCTCTGAAGTAACCTCAATTCCCAATTTATCCGTGGAATCAGCCTTCCCTGCAGTTGAATGCGCTATTAAATGGTTATTCACTGTCTCGCTGTGTCTGGTGGAGATACCCTGCTGCTATAAAAACCTGATATAGCTCCAAATGCTTCATCTTCAGCTACTTCAGTTCCATCATTAATAAATTCGAAGCCATTATATATGGGTAAAAATTCTCATAGTTACCAGATCACCTGGGTCCTGGCGTTTAGTATGTTGCCCGTTATAGGCTGTTAAACTCTGCCAGATGCAACCGATCCCTTACTGGCGCCTTTCCGGCTTTTATTTCTTCCATTTCGCTTTCATCGGTGCTTTTGCTCCTTACTGGAGCCTCTATCTGAAGTCGCTTTCGTTCGGGGCCTTTCAGATTGGCGTGCTCATGTCCCTGTTGCATGTGACACGTATTTTTGCTCCGGCCGCCTGGGGGTGGCTTGCCGATTACACCGGCAAGCGGTTGCTGATTGTACGATCCGCCGCAATTATCGGATTGATAAGTTATTGCGCGGTTTTTTTTGGCCAATCGTTTTTATGGCTATTCGTAACCATGGCCCTGATGAGTTTCTTCTGGAGCGCATCTTTGCCTTTGATTGAGGCAACCACGCTTTCTTATCTTGGTGAGAGCACCGCAAAATACGGGCGTATTCGAGTATGGGGTTCAATAGGATTTATTTTCGCGGTGACAAGCGTCGGCTATCTGCTTGATTCAACCGATATTGCCTCGCTGTTGTGGGCTGTGCTTGGATTCAAACTGGGCATCGTCATCTTTTCGCGCCAGATTCCAGAGGGCGAGATAGTGGTCCATGCTGCCGATAGTCAGTCCATTCGGCAAATATTCAAGCGTCCGGAAGTGCTGGCGTTTTTCGCTGCCTGTTTGTTAATGGCGCTTGCCCACGGTCCCTATTACACTTTCTATTCTATTTATCTCGTAGAGCACGGTTATAGCAAGAGCATGGTCGGTTGGCTATGGGCTATCGGCGTAATTTGTGAAATAGGCATTTTTTTCCTGATGCCCCAGTTGATGCATCGTTTCCGCCTCAAGCAGATCATGGTTTTCAGCCTGAGCTGCGCGATAGTGCGTTTTTTGATGATCGGTTGGGGAGTGGACTGGCCGGTCATCATATTATTGGCGCAACTACTTCACGCTGCGACCTACGGTGCTCATCACGCTACGGCCATGATGTTGGTGCACCGATTCTTTCGCGGGCGTCATCAGGGCAAGGGACAGGCGCTCTACACCAGCCTTACATTCGGTATCGGCGGCACTATTGGCGGGATATTCAGCGGCTATGCCTGGGAATCGCTCGGGCCGGGCCTTACATTTACCGTGAGCGCGGTTGCTGTTTTGCTTGGGTTAACATTGGTGATGTGGAAGATGGACATTGAGCGGTAACGGAAAACGAGGTGCTACGCTCATGTCACTGTTTCTTGCGGTCCCGTTATGGGATAATTTCAAATTCCATCGGAATCGAGGTTCGATTAAATTCGAATTCTGAGAAATGCATACGTTATACGACAAACTCTGGCAAAGCCATGTGGTACATGAGGAATCCAATAAACCGGATGGCATGACGCTGCTCTATATCGACCGCCACCTTGTGCACGAAGTCACCAGCCCGCAGGCATTCGAAGGGTTGAAGCTGGCTGGACGCAAGCCGTGGCGGCTGGATTCGATCCTGGCTGTAGCCGATCATAACGTGCCCACCACCCGGCGTGACTACGGCATCAGCGACCCGATATCGCGTCTCCAGGTAGAGACCCTTGACCAGAATTGCGAGGAACTGGGCATCACCGAATTCAGGATGAATGATCTGCGCCAGGGTATTGTTCACGTAATAGGCCCGGAGCAGGGCGC
The DNA here is from genome assembly GCF_900103145.1 of Nitrosospira sp. Nsp18. NCBI lineage: Bacteria > Pseudomonadati > Pseudomonadota > Betaproteobacteria > Nitrosomonadales > Nitrosomonadaceae > Nitrosospira > Nitrosospira sp. Nsp18. Next base: position 158,054 of record NZ_FMWY01000001.1, read on the forward strand.
CACGTTGCCCGGCATGACAGTAGTATGCGGTGATTCGCATACCAGTACGCATGGTGCGTTTGCCTGTCTTGCTTTTGGTATCGGCACTTCGGAGGTGGAGCATGTGCTCGCGACACAGTGTCTGCTTTTGAAAAAAGCAAAAACGATGCGGGTAGCGATCGAGGGCCACCTTGGTCATGGCATCACCGCCAAGGATATCGCACTCGCCCTTATTGGTGAGATCGGTACAGCGGGCGGCACTGGCTATGCCATTGAATTCGCCGGCAGCGCCATACGCGAGCTTTCCATGGAGGCAAGGATGACGCTTTGTAACATGGCCATCGAGGCGGGCGCGCGGGCAGGCATGGTAGGGGTGGACGATACTACTGTCGACTATCTCAGGGGACGCCCTTTTGCACCAAAAGGTGATCTGTGGGACAAAGCGGTAATTTACTGGCGCACGCTGAAAAGCGACGAGGGTGCAAGCTTCGACAAGACGATATCGCTGGATGCGGCACAGATCAAACCCCAGATAACCTGGGGAACCTCTCCCGAAATGGTGGCGGCAATCGACGGAAAGGTGCCTGATCCGTCGCAAATTACCGATATCGTGAAGCGCCATGACATGGAGCGCGCTTTGAAGTATATGGGGCTTGCTCCTAACACCCCGATCAGTGAAATTCGCCCGGACAAGATTTTCATCGGTTCCTGTACTAACGCGCGCATAGAAGACTTGCGGATCGCCGCGAAAGTAGTCAAAGGCAGGCATATTGCCTCGAACATCAAGCTTGCGATGGTTGTGCCGGGTTCCGGTCTGGTCAAACATCAGGCGGAGCAGGAGGGACTCGACAAGATATTTCGCGAGGCAGGATTTGAATGGCGTGAGCCGGGCTGCTCTATGTGTCTGGCGATGAATGATGACCGACTGGAATCGGGGGAACGCTGTGCTTCTACTTCCAACCGTAACTTCGAAGGCAGGCAGGGGCCGGGGGGACGCACTCATCTCGTAAGCCCGGGGATGGCCGCGGCGGCAGCGGTAGCGGGACATTTTGTGGATGTACGGGAAATATATTAAAATTTGAAGGCAACAAAAGTGAGTTCTGTTTTTTTACTATAAAAAGGGGTTTGTAATGAGAATGCTAACGGTAATGGTTTCCTTGATCGCTGTTTTTGGTTTGTCCGCCTGTCATACCATGCAAGGCCTGGGCAAGGATGTTCAGAGCGGCGGGGAAGCGTTGGAAAAACAGGCAAAATAAAATAAGTATTAGATTAAATCAGCTAGTGAAAAAATTTGATTTCTGCGACGGATTGGTGGCGCCGCTTGATCGCGCTAATGTCGATACCGACGCCATCATTCCCAAGCAATTTCTGAAATCCATCAAACGGTCTGGTTTCGGGCAGAACCTGTTTGACGAGTGGCGTTATCTGGATCACGGCGAACCGGGCATGGATGCCGCCCGGCGCAAGCCCAACCCGGATTTCATACTCAATCTGGCGCGTTACCAGGGTGCGCAAATACTGCTTGCGCGCTCAAATTTCGGCTGTGGTTCGAGCCGCGAACACGCGCCTTGGGCGCTTCAGGATTATGGCTTTCAGGTAGTCATCGCGCCCAGTTTCGCTGATATTTTTTTCAACAACTGTTTTAAGATCGGCCTGCTTCCCATTGTGCTGGATGTGGCTGACGTGGATCAGTTATTCACGGAGGTGGAGGCCACTGCGGGCTATCGGTTGCTGGTCGACTTGCAGGATCAATCGGTAACGACGCCCAGCGGTAAGTCTTTCTCTTTCGATATCGATCCCTTCCGTAAACATACTTTATTGAACGGCCTGGATGAAATTGGCCTGACTTTGCAACATATGGATAAGATCAAGGCCTTTGAAGAGAAGCATCGGGCTGCGCAGCCCTGGTTGTTTACATGATTTTTCTTCCGGTTTAAAACCAAGGATTTTATGAAAATTGCAATCCTGGCCGGAGACGGTATCGGCCCGGAAATTGTCGCCCAGGCTGTGCGAGTGCTGGAAGCATTAAGAAGCGACGGGTTAAAGTTTGAGCTGGAGCCGGGCTTGCTGGGTGGTTGTGCCGTAGAAGCGGTTGGTGAGCCATTTCCGGAAGCGACGCGCAATCTTGTGGCCGGTGCGGATGCCGTTATCCTGGGCGCCGTAGGGGGTCCACGATTTGACACGCTGCCGCGTCACCTGCGGCCGGAACGGGGTTTGCTCAGCATTCGAAAAGCGCTGAATCTGTTTGCCAATCTGCGGCCGGCGGTACTTTATCCTGAGCTTGCCAATGCTTCGACGCTAAAACCCGAAGTGGTGGCTGGCCTGGATATTCTCATCGTGCGTGAACTGACGGGGGACATCTATTTTGGCGAGCCGCGGGGCATTGAATGTCGCGACGGCCAACGTGTTGGTTACAATACCATGATCTACAGCGAAACCGAGATTCGCAGAATTGCCCGGGTGGCTTTCCAGGCGGCGCGTAAGCGTAATCGCAGGCTTTGCTCGGTGGACAAGATGAATGTGCTCGAATGCACTCAACTGTGGCGTGATGTGGTGATCGAGACAGCGAAAGATTATCCGGATGTGGAACTCTCGCACATGCTGGTGGATAATGCCGCTATGCAGTTGGTGCGCAATCCTCGGCAGTTCGATGTGATGGTGACGGGCAACATGTTCGGCGATATCCTGTCGGATGAAGCTTCCATGCTGACCGGTTCGATCGGCATGCTGCCATCGGCCTCGCTGGACGACCGAAACAAGGGCCTTTATGAGCCAATACATGGTTCCGCTCCCGACATTGCCGGCAAAGACGTAGCTAATCCCCTGGCGACGATATTGTCAGTGGCGATGATGTTGCGCTATACGTTCGACAAGGAAGCTGAAGCCTCCCGCATCGAGAATGCGGTAAAGAAAGTCCTGGCTCAAGGGTATCGTACTGAAGATATCTACGAGACGGGAACGAAAAAGGTTGGTACAGCGGCAATGGGCGATGCGGTCCTGGCAAACATATAGGTAAATGGTTGAAAAAGACCAGGTTTAGTTTCCTGGAGAGAGGCGATCGATGAAACGAGTTGGGTTTATTGGGTGGCGGGGCATGGTAGGGTCGGTGCTTGTGCAGCGAATGCGGGAAGAAAATGATTTTGCATTGGTGGAGCCGACTTTCTTTTCCACCTCCCAGAAAGGCGGCAGAGGTCCGGATATCGGCCAGGAAACGCCGTTGCTCGAGGATGCGCATGATATAGACCAGCTTAAGTCGATGGACATACTTGTTTCCTGCCAGGGCGGAGATTACACCAGCGCGATCTTCCCAAAACTGCGTGAAGCGGGCTGGCAGGGTTATTGGATCGATGCGGCCTCCACATTGCGCATGGTAGACGACGCAATCATCATACTCGACCCCGTCAATCTGCCGGTTATCGAACAAGCGTTGCACGACGATGTCAAAAATTACATCGGTGGCAATTGCACCGTTAGCTTGATGCTGATGGCTGTGGGCGCATTGTTCGAAGAAGACCTGGTGGAATGGATGAGCGCGATGACTTATCAGGCTGCGTCTGGTGCGGGCGCCCAGAACATGCGGGAATTATTGCTGCAGATGGGTGAAGCGCATCGTGTGGCGAAAAATTTGCTGGATGACCCGGCTGCGGGCATACTTGACATTGACCGGGAGGTTGCGGGTACGTTGCGCAATGGAAATTTTCCAACCGCGAATTTCGGTGTGCCGCTGGCAGGCAGCCTCATTCCCTGGATAGATAAGGATCTGGGCAACGGACAAACCAGAGAAGAATGGAAAGGCCAGTCCGAGACGAACAAGATCCTGGGCCGGAATGATCAGGTGATACCTGTCGATGGTATTTGTGTTCGCGTCGGTGCAATGAGATGTCATAGCCAGGCACTGACCATCAAGCTCAGGAAGGACGTTCCACTGGATGAGATAGAGGATATTCTTGCTGCATCCAACAGTTGGGTACGGGTTATTCCGAACGAGCGCGAGAGCACGTTGCAAGAGTTGACACCGGCTGCGGTTACCGGAAGGCTGACGATTCCAGTGGGGAGGCTGCGCAAGCTCGCGATGGGAGGGGAATATCTTTCAGCATTCACTGTGGGAGATCAATTGTTGTGGGGAGCGGCGGAACCTTTGCGTAGAATGTTGAGAATTTTGGTTGAAGCCTGAAGTCGGCGGAGCCGATTTCTGCATCACTGCATCACACAGAAAAATTGGATTTATGTGAGTCGTGCAAAATGGGGTTTGTATCAATTCCATCTTTAAACGGTTTCCCTGTTTTTCCGATAGAACGTCATCTCAACAATCCTGGTTCGCCGTATTCGCTCGGCGGGTTGTTGCTTATACGTTTCGCAGCAATACTTGTTTTCTTACCTATAAACGAGGTTCGGGTATAACTTGGCGGGAGGGTTAGTAGTAGACCAGCAATAGACAAAATTTCAGCCAAATGTTAATGCCGGCCCCTGTGAGATTAATCCATATGTCCTCCTTGAGAGTGTACGGCTGTGCGGAAGTTTACTTCTAAAGCATGTTTGTTTTTATTTACAATTTTGTTGCCGGTGGCGGGATATGCAGTTGGCTTGGGCAGGCTGACCGTCAGTTCGGCTCAGGGACACCCCTTTAAAGCAGAAATTGAACTGGTTTCGGTAAAAAAAGAACAGAAATCTTCTTTGATGGTGCGTCTTGCCTCACAAGAAACGTTTCGCCAGGCCAACATCGATTATTCATCTGTCCTATCGACATTTAAAACGAGTATTGAAACCCGTTCCGATGGGCAGCCTTACGTCAAAATTATTTCCCTGCAACCGATTGCCGAACCGTTTCTTAATATGCTGGTTGAGCTGAATTGGTCATCGGGACGATTGTTGCGCGAATATACCGTGCTGCCCAGCTCATCCGAAAATGATACGCATCTGCCCGTTGAATCGGTGATTGGTAAATCAGATGCGTCAGTCAAACAGGATGAGAAGTTGCCAATACAGAATGAGCCCGATTCCGCCAGCAAGACTCATACTGCCTATGGTCCGGTAAAACACGGCGATACTTTAGTCAGGATAGCGAAAAATATCGTTCTTCCCGCTGGGGCGAGCTTGAATCAGATGCTTGTCGCGTTGCATCGCGCAAATCGCGATGCTTTCTTCGGCAATAATATGAATCAGCTTAAGACAGGGCCTATTTTAAGAATACCGGATAATGATGAAGTCGGTGCGATAACCCCAGCGGAAGCCAATCGGGAAGTGAAAGCACAGTTGGCGGATTGGTACCGGCGGAGGTTTGCGGATATAGAAGGGGCGACCGAGGTACTGAAGCAACCGGTCAGTGGGAGGATTGAATCCGCTGTTGAGGTAGATGCCACTCCAGTTCAAGCGCTTCCTCGTCAGATTTTAAAGCTTTCAAAAGGTGAAGAAAGCGGGAATGAGAGCATGTACATCAGCAACAACATGGGCGGGATCATGCGGTGACAAGGATTTTGCAATTCAGGTTCTTCAGGAAGTGATGCGAGAAGGGGATGCTCGGCAGCGGGAGAGCCAAGATTGCTGTTGGCAAATCTCCAGCCGTGGTTTCAGGATATCGCATAAGCAAACTGGATGACATCGGACGGCGCTTTTTATCATATGTTGAATTCTTCTGTTTCTTGCGCAACATTTGCTTAATGAATCTCTGCTCAAGGGGTATGTGGGCGCTACGATAAAGATAGGCGTGCAGGCGTCGGTGCTGTGAGAATTGCATTGGTGCTGGAGTACGATGGCAGTAGTTTTTGTGGCTGGCAAAGCCAACGGTCAGGTGGCTCGGTGCAGGATGCGGTGGAGGCTGCGTTATCCAGAATTGCCTGCAAGAATGTTCGAGTAGTAACCGCTGGGCGAACTGACGCCGGCGTTCACGCCGCGTATCAGGTAGTGCATTTCGATACTCAGGCACAGCGGCCCATGGGAGCCTGGGTTCGAGGAGCTAATGCGTTGCTACCGGATAGCATTGCGATACTATGGGCATCCGAGATTGCGGATGATTTCCATGCACGCTACTGCGCCATCGAGCGCTGCTACCTCTATTTGCTATTGAATCATCCTGCGCGCCCGGGGCTTTACCAGGGCAATATTGGCTGGTTTCATCAGGCTCTCGACATTGAACCCATGCAGGCTGCCGCACAGATGCTGCTGGGAGAGCACGATTTCAGCGCTTTCAGGGCTGCCGAGTGCCAGGCAAAATCTCCCGTACGCAATCTGACGAAGCTGGAAATTATCCGGCTGGGAGACACCATCGCGTTCGAACTGCGCGCCAATGCGTTTTTGCATCACATGGTGCGCAATATCATCGGTTGCCTGATATATGTGGGAAAACGCAAATATCCACCTGAATGGATAGGCGAACTGCTTGATAGCGGTAAGCGTAGTGATGCGGCGCCGACTTTTTCCGCTGCCGGATTATATTTGGCGGGTATCACTTATGATTCCAAATGGAAGTTACCCTCTTTTGTCGAGCCACCGCTTGCCGCGGTATTGCCGAGGACGAGCAGGCCCCGCTAGCCGTCTCGATCGCGGATAAGCCAAAGGTGGGCGAACAAAATTAAGGAAAAGGGAAAGAAGAAATTGCAAGTATGTCTATCAGAGTAAAAATTTGCGGTATAACGCGTGTGGAGGATGCGCTGGCAGCAGTGCGTTTGGGCGCAAACGCCATCGGGCTTGTATTCTGGAAGGAAAGTGCGCGTTATGTGACGCCGGCAAAAGCGCAGGAAATTATTGCCGCGCTACCGCCATTCATTGCCGCGGTCGGTGTCTATGTCGATCCTGATCCGGATTGGGTGGAAGAAACGTTTTCTGTAGCTGGCCTCAATTTGCTTCAATTTCATGGTAATGAAGACCCCGGATTTTGCCGGCAATTTTTGCGGCCTTATATAAAGGCGATGCGAGTCAGGGCGAGCGTAGATTTGCTACAATACGCCACCCGATATACCGGGGCCAGCGGATTGTTGCTGGATACCTATGTTGAAGGCGAGCCGGGCGGCACAGGCCACTCGTTTGACTGGAATCTGATTCCTAAAGAATTACCGCTGCCCCTGATTCTTTCGGGAGGACTGCACCCGGGCAATATTACCAGTGCGATCCAGCAGGCACAGCCTTGGGCGGTAGATGTATCAAGCGGCGTGGAAAGCGCCAAAGGTATCAAGGACGTGGAAAAAATTGCCGCTTTCATGCGAGGAGTTCAAACCAGTGAAAGTTTATGATCTTCCCGATCGCCATGGGCACTTTGGTCCATATGGCGGTATTTTTGTCGCGGAAACACTTATTGCAGCACTGGAAGATTTACGCGTTCAGTACGAGCACTATCGCAGTGACGCCGATTTTCAGGCGGAATTTGCTTACGAGTTAAAGCACTATGTCGGACGTCCCAGCCCCATCTATCACGCCAGAAGATGGTCGGCACATTTGGGGGGTGCGCAGATTCTGCTGAAGCGTGAAGACCTCAATCATACCGGGGCGCACAAGATCAACAATGCTATCGGGCAGGCACTCCTGGCCAGGCGCATGGGGAAATCGCGTGTGATCGCCGAGACCGGCGCGGGCCAGCACGGCGTAGCCAGCGCTACAGTCGCCGCGCGCTATGGCATGGAATGTGTCGTTTACATGGGCTCCGTCGACGTAGAACGCCAGGCCGCCAACGTTTATCGGATGAAGCTCCTGGGAGCAACGGTCATTCCGGTTGAATCAGGTTCGCGAACACTGAAAGACGCCTTGAATGAAGCTATGCGCGACTGGGTAACCAACGTCGAAGATACGTTCTATATTATTGGCACAGTAGCGGGACCCCATCCCTATCCGATGATGGTGCGCGACTTCCAGGCGATTATCGGACGGGAAGCAATCGTGCAGATGCAGGAGGAATATGGGCGGCAACCGGATGCATTGATTGCCTGTGTGGGCGGTGGGTCAAATGCTATTGGCCTTTTTTATCCTTATATAGAAAGTAATGTAAGGATGGTAGGCGTGGAAGCGGCGGGACGCGGAATTGAGAGTGGGCAGCATGCCGCCTCCCTGACGATGGGAAGATCCGGCGTATTGCACGGAAATCGCACCTATCTGATCCAGGATGAGAACGGTCAGATTGTCGAGACCCACTCTATTTCAGCCGGGCTGGATTATCCTGGCGTCGGCCCCGAACACGCCTGGCTCAAGGACAGCAATCGTGCTGAATATATCGCCATTACCGACGACCAGGCACTGGAGGCGTTCCATTCACTGTGCCATTACGAAGGTATCATACCGGCTCTGGAATCCAGCCATGCGCTGGCTTATGCCGCCCAGCTCGCCCCCTCGCTTGGCAAGGATAAGCTGCTGCTGGTGAACCTCTCAGGACGTGGGGATAAAGATATGACCACTGTGGCACAGGCATCCAATATAACCTTCTGAAATCATCATACATGTCTCGTATCGCTACCGTATTCGGCAACCTGCTCCAGAAAAAAAGAAAAGCACTGATTCCTTTCATCACTGCCGGCGACCCGGAGCCCGCGATGATGGTTCCGCTGATGCATGAGCTGGTTAAGGCAGGCGCCGACATCATTGAGCTGGGGGTCCCGTTTTCGGATCCCATGGCTGACGGACCGACCATACAGCGATCTTCGGAACGCGCGCTCAAGCATGGTGTAGGTCTGAAGGACGTAATGACAATGGTGGAGGAATTCAGGAAAACCGACACATACACGCCGGTTGTGCTGATGGGTTATGCCAATCCGATAGAATCGATGGGCTATGAAAAATTCGCGGCGCGAGCAAAAAAATGCGGAATAGATGGAGTGCTGGTAGTGGACTATCCACCGGAAGAGTCCCGGGATTGGGTAAGAAATCTTGATTGCCAGCAAATAGACGCGATTTTTCTGCTTTCGCCTACTACTCCGCAAAGGCGCGTCGAACGGGTAGCGGAACTGGCGCGGGGATATATATATTATGTTTCGCTAAAAGGCGTAACCGGTGCGTTAAGTCTCGACCTCCCCGACGTCGCCAACAAACTGGTTCAGTTGCGTACCTGTATCTCCATTCCCATTGGCGTCGGTTTCGGCATACGCGATGGTGCGACTGCCAAAGCCGTGGCAGGGCTCGCCGATGCAGTCGTGATAGGTAGCCGCATTATTGAAGAAATAGAAAATTCAACCAGAGAGAATTTATTAACGAACGTATACAGCTTGGTAAAAAATCTCCGTACCGCCATCGACGAAGCCAGTCCTGAACACTCGTTGTCCATCGTTTAAACCAATCTATGAGCTGGTTCCAGAAACTTCTTCCCCCAAAAATCAAACGCAAGGAAAGCGGCGAAAAAAAGGCCGTGCCCGAGGGACTGTGGAGCAAGTGCGCATCTTGCGAAGCAGTGCTTTATTACTCTGATCTGGGTAACAATCTAAACGTCTGCCCCAAGTGCAATCATCACAATCGCATTTCTGCCCGCGTGCGCCTTGATTTATTCCTGGACGCCGAAGGTCGTCATGAGATCGGCGGGGAAGTGCAATCCCTTGACCCGCTTAAATTCAAGGATAACAAGCGCTATATCGACAGGTTGTCGGAAGCGAAAAGAGATACGGATGAAAATGACGCTCTCGTGGTCATGCAGGGGAGCGTCAAAACCGTACCCCTGGTTGCAGCGGCATTCGAATTCGGCTTCATGGGTGGCTCGATGGGCTCAGCGGTAGGTGAGCGCTTCGTGCGCGCGGTGCAAACATGCGTTGAGCAACACGTGGCTTTTGTATGTTTCGCCGCCAGTGGCGGCGCGCGCATGCAGGAAGGCTTGCTGTCATTGATGCAGATGGCTAAAACAACTGCGGTGCTTACCCAACTGAGCCAGGAGCGGCTACCTTTTATCTCGGTATTGACAGACCCCACCATGGGTGGGGTATCGGCCAGTTTTGCCTTCATCGGTGACGTGGTAATCGCCGAGCCCGGGGCATTGATTGGATTCGCAGGGCCGCGCGTTATCGAGCAGACAGTGCGGCAAACTCTGCCGGAGGGGTTTCAACGTGCCGAATTCCTACTGGAACACGGTGCTATAGACATGATTGTAGATCGCCGGCGCATGCGCGATAAGGTTGCCAACCTATGCTCGCTCCTGATGCGCGTTTCACCACCGGCAGCCTGATCTTTGGCTCATCTGATCATATCGTCATGATACTCATGCCGCGTGGCATCAGATGGTAATGAGCGAACCCGATACAAAATCCGGAACGCTTTCCGATTGGCTGAGCTGGCTTGAGCGCATCCATCCGAAGACCATCGAGATGGGGCTGGACAGGATAAATCGGGTGAAGGCCGACTTGAACCTTGCCTGCTCCTTTCCCATCATCACGGTCGGTGGCACTAACGGCAAAGGGTCGACGTGTGCCATGATGGAGGCGATTTTGAGCCGCGCCGGATATCGCGTTGGCTGTTACACTTCTCCGCATTTGCTGCGTTATAACGAGCGCGTGCGGGTAAACCGAAAGGAAGCCGCCGATGACGAGTTATGTGATGCTTTTCAAATGGTAGAGTCGGCCCGGCTTGATAGCGACATTCCCCTGACCTACTTTGAGTTTGGCACACTGGCAGCGATGCAACTATTCAGACAGGCCGAAGTGGAGGTTGCAATTCTGGAAGTGGGACTGGGCGGCCGGTTGGACGCAGTCAATATTTTTGACACGGATTGTGCGGTTATCACCAGTGTTGACTTCGATCATATGGATTATCTCGGCAACACACGAGAGGAAATTGGATTTGAGAAGGCCGGAATTTTCAGAAACGGGAAGGCTGCCATTTGCTCGGAGCCGGATATTCCCGAGTCCGTACGGCTTCATGCAGAAGCGATCGGCGCGAATTTGATGCACATCGGAGAGCACTTCGGTTATTCAACCAGCGCAACCGGATGGAGTTTCTGGGGAAATGGTGGAAAGCGCCATTCGCTGCCCTATCCGGCATTGCGGGGTGCTTATCAGCTGCGCAACGCCAGTGCCTGTCTTGCCGCACTGGATGCGGTAAAGGATAGCTTGCCGATTACCATGGGCGATGTACGCCAGGGACTATTGGAAGTTGTCTGGCCAGGGCGATTTCAGGTGTTACCCGGCCGTCCCGCGACGGTGCTGGATGTGGCGCACAATCCGAGTGCTGCACGCGCCTTGGCTACCGGCCTCGACAGCATGGGCCGCTATCAAAAGACTTATGCGGTATTTGCGATGCTCAAAGATAAGGACATCGCAGGGGTGGCGCGGGCACTTGCGGCAAAAATCGATGTATGGCTGACGGCTAGCATCAATTTGCCGCGTGGCGCTGCGGCTGGCGAGGTGGCTCGGGCACTGAAAGAGGCAGGTGTGGTTGAGGAGGCAATTCAGAGTTTTTCGGACCCGGCCGCGGCATATGCATTTGCCTGTGAGCAAGCAACCGGAAATGATAGAATCTGTGTCTTTGGCTCATTCCATACCGTGGCCGAAGTGTTGCGATGCCGGAACGTGGTTGAGCACGGTTAGAATCAAGCAAAGGCGAATGGCAAAGACCGTCAGCGAAGAAGAAATTCAGCTAAGGAAACGCGCCAGAAGACGTCTCGTCGGCGCAATTACACTGGTGGTCGCAGCGGTTGTAATTCTGCCGATGGTACTCGATAGCAAACCGGAGCAGAGAAGTCACGAAATTGACATTCGCATACCGTCTGAAGACTCGGTAGAAGAGCTCGCACCCGAGGCCGCCCTTCGATCAGAAGCACCCGCCAGGACTATTCCAGAAAAATTGGAAACCGGAATAAATCAGGAAGAACTGGTGGCCTCCGAGCCATCAGTAAAACCTGCCAAGCCCGCGAATGAATCGATAGAGAAGCCGGCAGCGAACGGCATGGATTCCAAGGGTGAATCGGGAACGGGAAAAGCTACCGTTCCTGCCACCGGGGCCAATGTATTTGTAGTGCAATTGGGCGCTTTTTCCGATCCGGGCAAAGCCAGGCAACAGCTACAAAGCGTGACATCGAAGGATAGCAAGTCCAAGGCCTATACGGAAACACTGAAGGTTGACAGCGGTGCCGATAAGGGTGAGATAACGCGTGTTCGGGTAGGGCCATTTGATACGCGCGAGGAAGCGGAGCGCACGCGTGAGAAACTGAAGAAACTTGGATTCGATGGCGTAGTGGCAGAGAAATAGGATTATGGAACCATTACCGCACAGGAAAATTGCACGTCTGTAATTTTATTCCTGTTTACGAATGACTATTTTCGATTACTGCGTTCTTGCCATACTTGTTGTATCCATTTTGCTCAGTGTGGCACGCGGCGTGGTGCGCGAATTATTGTCGCTGGCGGGCTGGATCGTCGCTTTCATGGTGGCCAATTCATTTTCAGCGGGGTTTGCGCCCATGCTGCCATCCGGTATTGTCGGCGAGACATTGCGTGTGTTGCTGGCATTCGCTGCGTTATTCCTGTCGGCTCTGCTGGCAATGAGTCTGATCGCCATGCTCATCTCAGCCTTGGTAAAAAGTGTGGGATTGGGATTCGCGGATCGTTTTTTTGGCTCGTTGTTCGGTTTTATACGAGGGTTGCTGGTAGTGTTATTGGTTGTGTTGGGAGCGGGATTCACGGCGCTGCCGCAAGAGCCATTCTGGCAAAAGGCCTTGCTGAGCAAACCACTGGAGACAGCGGCAATGTTTGTAATACCATGGTTGCCGCCAGATCTGTCCACGCGTATTAATTATGTGAAATTAAAGCGCGGACAGTGACTAGCAGCCTGGCGGACTTAAAGGAAGTCGGCTGCAAAAGCATTTGGCTGGTTCATATTTCGCCGATTTTTCGGCCAATAGAATAACTATTGGCCTTCAAAATCCGCAAAATCTGTCCTCACCCAGTCACTTTTTCGTTGCGATTCTTTAAGTCCGACAGGCTGCTAGCGCTTGTGCCGGTATAATACAGCGCTCGGTATCCCATTCGTCCATATCCGGATAAACCTTTTGTACAGCTTCAATCAAAATCAAAGCCATCTTTGCGGAGTGCGGTCATGTGTGGAATTCTGGGCTTAGTCGCACGAACTGCCGTCAACCAGTTGCTGTACGACGGCTTGCTGGTGCTCCAGCACCGCGGACAGGACGCGGCCGGCATCGTTACTGCCCAAGGTAACACTTTCCACATGCACAAGGGTGGCGGCCTGGTCCGGGATGTGTTCCGTACCCGCAACATGCGTGCTTTGCTTGGTAACATGGGTATTGGCCATGTGAGATATCCCACCGCTGGCTCCGCCGAATCATCAGCTGAGGCACAGCCGTTCTATGTCAACTCGCCGTTCGGAATCGTACTCGGGCACAACGGTAATCTCACGAATGCGGCGCAACTCAATGACGAGTTGTTTCGTGAGGATTTGCGCCACGTCAATACCAGTTCCGACTCGGAAGTGCTTCTCAACGTACTCGCCCATGAGTTGCAAAGAAGCACGAAAAACCACCAACTCGACCTTGCCGCTATTTTCGACGCAGTGTCCGGTGTACACCGGCGCTGTCGAGGTGCTTATGCAGTGGTGGCGATGATTGCGGGTTATGGATTACTCGCTTTTCGAGATCCTTACGGCATCCGTCCCTTAGTGTTCGGCTCTGCTGAAACCGAGCAGGGGATGGAATATCTGGTGGCATCTGAAAGCGTGGCGCTTGATACTTTGGGGTTTAAGCTAGTGCGTGATGTCGCCCCGGGCGAGGCAGTTTTTATTGACGAGAACGGTAATTTCCATAATAAGCAATGTGCCGCCAATTCCACGCAGAATCCTTGTATCTTCGAATATGTCTACATGGCGCGCCCGGATTCCGTAATGGACGGTATTTCGGTATATGAAACGCGCCTTAACATGGGGGAGAGCCTAGCTGACAAGATCGCCACAACGATGCGTCATCTGGACATAGATGTGGTGATTCCAATCCCGGATTCCAGCCGCCCAAGCGCCTTGCAGCTTGCTAACCGCCTGGGAGTCAGCTTTCGTGAAGGCTTCGTAAAGAACCGCTATATTGGACGTACTTTTATCATGCCGGGACAGCAGCAGAGGCGCAAATCAGTTCGCCAAAAGCTCAATGCAATGAGCGTGGAATTTCGCGGTAAAAACGTACTGCTGGTAGACGATTCAATCGTTCGCGGCACCACCAGTCTTGAAATTGTGCAAATGGCGCAGGAGGCCGGCGCCCACAAGGTATTTTTTGCTTCGGCCGCGCCACCGGTGAGGTTCCCCAATGTTTATGGCATCGATATGCCGACACGCCGCGAGCTCATCGCTACGGGACGGAATGAAGACGAAATCTGCCGCGAGATCGGTGCCGACCATCTCGTTTATCAAGATCTCGATTCGCTTGTTAAAGATGTTTGCCGCGTCAATCCATCAATCACCCATTACGAAACCTCTTGTTTCGATGGGCGCTACATCACCGGTGATGTTACGCCGGAGTATCTCGCTTTACTGGAGGCGCAACGCGATGGCGGCATACCCTTGTCTCGCGCGCGGTCCAGTACGCAGTTGGATTTGAACTTGGTAGCGATCGATTGATGGGGATTTGACAAAAACAGTTATCGGGCGTAATTTTGACTGTAGCGCCGATTTGATATTCAGCTTGCGGGCGCATTATAAATTCGGCTAAAGCGGGAAACCCGTTTTAGCGAATGCTGAACGGGTTTTTTTTGGGAGTTAAGCATGTCTGATGATTTTGAGCTGGAAACCCTGGCGTTACACACCGGTATTCACCGTAGTCAATTCAACGAACACTCGGAAGCCTTGTACCTGACCTCGAGTTTTGTATTTGATAGCGCGGCCCAGGCTGCGGCGCGCTTTTCCGGTGCGGAATCCGGAAATATTTATTCGCGATTCACCAACCCAACGGTTACGGCTTTCGAAGAGCGGCTTGCCGCCCTCGAAGGCGCAGAAGCCTGTGTGGCCACTTCTTCGGGGATGTCGGCCATACTTGCTTGCGTGATGGGGCTACTCTCCGCCGGCGATCATGTCATCGCGTCCCGCAGTCTTTTCGGCGCAACCGTAAGCCTGTTCAATAATATCCTCAAGCGCTTCAATATCGATACAACGTTTGTTTCCGCCACCGATGTCGCGGCATGGGAGGCGGCGGTAAAGCCCAACACCAAGCTGCTGTTTATCGAAACTCCATCAAACCCGTTGACTGAAATATCGGACATCGCCGCACTCTCGCATGTGGCAAAAAAAGCCGGTGCATGGCTTGCAGTCGATAATTGCTTTTGTTCGCCAGCGCTGCAGCGACCGCTGGATTTGGGCGCCGATCTTGTAATTCACTCTGCCACCAAGTATCTCGAAGGCCAGGGTAGGGTTTTAGGTGGCGCAGTGCTGGGGAAGCGTGACTTGGTAATGGAACGCGGCATTTTTGGTTTTTTGCGCACCGCAGGTCCCAGTTTGAGCCCTTTTAACGCCTGGGTTATTTTAAAGGGAATGGAAACTCTGAAGCTGCGCATGGATGCGCATTCTGCAAATGCCATGCAAATCGCTCGCTGGCTGGAAGCGCAGCCCAGCGTGGCGCGGGTTCACTACCCCGGTTTGTCCTCGCATCCCCAGCACGAGCTTGCCAGGCGCCAACAGAAAACCGGCGGTGGAATCGTTTCATTCGAGTTGAAGAATGGGAGAGAAGCGGCATGGCGGGTAGTGGATTCCGTTCGATTGATTTCGATCACCGCCAACCTGGGTGATGCCAAGAGTACGCTCACCCATCCTGCCACCACTACTCATGCCCGTATCAGCCAGGAAAGCCGGGATGCCGCCGGGATCACCGAAGGTTTATTGCGCATCGCGGTGGGGCTCGAAGCGGTAAAGGATATCCAGGCTGATCTGGCAAGAGGATTAAACGCATAATCTTCTACTGATCCAAAGAGACGGTTCGGCTCAACGAAGCGTGGCTTCATAGAGAGGCATAACACGTGGCAACAACGATTCAATCTGCTGGACCCGGCTTGAATCCGCGGGATGGCTGCTCAGGAATTCGGGAAGCTGGCCGCTACTATTGGCATTCATCATTTTTTGCCACAACGTAACGCCGGCACGAGGGTTGTAGCCCGCGCGTGCGGTTAATTCCAGCCCAATGCGATCTGCCTCGGCCTCGTCGGTACGACTAAAATGCGTTGCGATCAGGGCCTGATAACCGACGTTGGCGAGAGTGGTGGCATTCTGGCTGAGGCCAAATGCCGCGGAGCCCAACCCCAGCGCGGTCTGCGCCGCGATTGCCTGCGATACCTGCTCGCGTGAATGTTCGCGCAAGGCGTGGGCGATTTCATGTCCCATTACCACCGCAATTTCTGCATCATTGAGTTGAAGCTGATTGATCAGCCCGGAGTAAAACATGATCTTGCCGCCAGGCATGCAAAAGGCATTGAGTTCCTTGCTGTCTATGACATTAACCTCCCACTTCCACCCGGGGGCATCCTTGCGGAATACGCCGGTCTGCGGTTCGATGCGGCGGGCTATTGCCTGCACTCGCTGCAGCAGTTTCGGATCCTTGTTCAATGCACCCTGTTGCGTTGCGTCTGATTTCAGCTTGGTATAACCTTGGGCGGCCGTTTGCTCCAGTTGCTCTGAAGATATAAGCATCAGTTGAGAGCGGTTCGCGCCGACCGCGCCGCCTGAGGTGGTGGTTGCACATCCCGTTAGCGCAGCTAACCAAAGACTGATCGATATTGCTGTAAGAATTCGAAAAGCGGACATGATTTTTCCCATTGATGAAATATTTTATTTTCCCTACCCAAACAGCCTCTCACGGCACGGGTGGTACATGCCTCACAGCAATATTACTTGGCGTGCCCGAGCATGGATAAAAAACGCTATTCCTGCTCAAAAAGTTTAATAACACTCGTTACCGCCATACTGATAGCCAGCGTATTGAATTTTAGAAGTCTTAGCGGACGCCCGGGATATAAATAGCGGCTACTTGTTTTCAACCACTTCCGCTTTCAGCAATATTACATCTTCCAATGGCACATCCTGATGACCATTTCGGGTGCCTGTCTTTACCTTCTCGATCCTGTCCACCACATCCTGGCCTTCCACTACCTTCCCAAACACACAATAGCCGAAACCCTGTGAAGTAGAGGACTTGTAATTAAGAAAACCATTGTCCTTGGCATTGATAAAAAACTGTGCAGTAGCGGAATGCACGTCGGATGTGCGTGCCATGGCAACGGTATATTTATCGTTCTTGAGGCCGTTGGCGGCCTCGTTCTGAATTGGGGCGCGAACCTGCTTCTGGTGCATGCCCGGCTCGAATCCGCCTCCCTGAATCATGAAACCGTCAATCACCCGATGAAATATCGTATTATCGTAAAAGCCACTGTTCACATAGTCTATAAAATTCTGAACGGTCAACGGAGCTTTTTCGCTGTCCAGTTCAAGAGTAATATCGCCGTGATTGGTGTGGAGTTTTATCATGTTTATCCTTATTTTCCAGGCAAAGTGGCGCCGGTAGCCGGCCCCTCTGTGACAAGTTTGATTTCGTCAATGACTACTGTTTTTTCAGGTACGTCGCTTGGGAATGGTCCTCCGGAACCTGTCGGCGTACCAGCAATCTTATTGGCCACCTCCATTCCCTGGATAACTTTGCCGAACACGGTGTAACCATAGCCTTGCTGAGTAGGTGCAGTGTAATTGAGGAACTCGTTACTGGCTATATTAATGAAGAATTGGGCAGAGGCTGAGTGCGGGTCCGAGGTGCGAGCCATGGCAATCGTTCCAATCTCATTTTTCAGGCCGTTAGCCGCCTCGTTCTCGATGGGTTGCCTTGCCGGCTTCTGCTTGAGGGCCTTGTCGAATCCACCGCCCTGAATCATGAATCCGGGAATAACGCGATGAAATATAGTGCCTTTATAATGGCCGTCCTTTACGTAACGTAGAAAATTCTCTACCGTTTTAGGCGCCTTATCCGGGTAAAGCTCCAGCATTATATTACCAAAATTGGTCTTTATTTCAACCTGGGGATTAGCTGCGTGTGCCGCAGTGCTGAATAGAAGCGAGAAAGCCGCGAGAAGCTTGATAATATGCATAGGTGTAAAAGTAAAGGTAGTCAATAAAATGGTTGATCGGTTTGGAACTGGCAGCCTTCGGACTTAAAGGAAATCGGCTGCAAAAGCGTCTGGCCGGTTCCTATTTCGCTGCTTTTTCGATTAGTCTTCAAAAGTCTTCAAAATCCTCAAAATATGTCAATTTTTCGCTGTGATTCTTCAAGTCCGGCAGGCTGTTAGGCCGTGCCTTCATAAATGATCTTCCAGGGACCATTTTTTTGCTCCCTCAGCCAATACTGACGTTTTTTCATTTTGTTGGAAAGGTTGCTGCTGGAATATTCCTGATCGAAATTCACTACCACCAGATCATCTCTTCCAGGATAGAGAAAGATGCCAATGTTGCTGATTCTCACCTTAATCCAATTCTTGGCAGTATTAACCTGGCGTTTGTGCCGAGACCATTCGGCCAGGTTCTGGCTACCGCTGAAAAAATCTCGACCGTAGTGGCCGATGTAGGCCTCAGTGTTTCCGCTTTCCCAATCGCGCCGCCACTTTTCCAGATGTTGTGCCAGCCTGGTGCGCAGTGTAGCTTCGGTGCCGGATTTTACCCATTCTACTTCGTTGCTGATAATCACGGGCGTAATCCCGACTTGCAGCGCCGCACCTACGCTATGTAAATCCTGATTGGCCAGCACGACGCAACCATCGCTGGCACGGGGCGGCCGGCTATAGGTATCCGAGGGTGTGCCGTGGAGCCAGATGCCGAAACCACTGCGTCCATGCAGCTTGTCCCATTCGTTGGGGTAATTGATGGGAAATGCGCCCCCTCCATAAAAATCGGTAAGTTTTTCACGGGGTACATTAGCGGTAACAAAATATACGCCAATCGGCGTTTTCTTGTCTCCTTCCTTCAGTTTCTGCGTTCCGTTCTTGCCGCTGCTGATGTAGTAATCGGCAAGGTAACGAGGTTGGCCATCCACATTCTGATATATATACAGCCGAGATTTCCCGGTGTCGGCAATAATTGCGTATTTTTGTTCCGGCGGCATTTGCACAAGATACTTCGGCGCCATGTTGCGTGGAACGGGTTCCCGGTGCCGCAGCAGTCGGGCTCGCGCTTCGTCGCGTAAATCGGCAATATGCTGCTGCGAAACCCCGGCAGTATCACCCATATTACTGATCGGACGAGAACGAGCCAGTAGCAGGTCGCCTTTAATCAGGTGAGCAAGCCGGAAATTCGGATTGGTCTTGAGCACCTGCTCGACTCCGGTTAAAGCGGCATCCATGCGACTCTCCACAATTTCCTGCATGCTTTTGACCAGCATGGTTTCGGGGCCGGCCACCGATAGTTCCGCCGAGACCGGGCGGTCACCCGCCCATGCGCCAAAGGCTACAAAACCAAACGCGACTATTACGCCGGTGGTAATCGTGGCTGTACTTGATTGAATGCGCTTGGGGAAAGCCGGATCGGCTGATCTCATCGTCCGGCTTGTTCCTGCTGTATCAGCCATTTTTCCCCTGTTTTGACCATCTCAAGTGTCTTGGTTGTATTACTCCTGATTGCGTCGGAGTGGTACGATTGCTTGAAACTCACTCTTGCGTGCGTAGTGTCGGTCAAGTTTACTTTGGGGTTGGTAATGGCAACCTGGATAGATTTTGGTTTCCCGATGCGCTCTCGCCGGCTTTTTTCCCATGCCGCGCGCGCCGAGCCGCCCTGAGGACGAAAACTGCTCGCGTAGAATGCCAGATAGGCCGCGACATTCTTATCGGACCAGGCTTTGGCCCAGGCCTCTATCGTCTTGATAACCTCATCCGATTCGTCCGGAACAGCGGGTTGTGTTTCAGGCCCTGATTCCGCAGCGGCGGTCTTGCCGGTTGTCGGTTTTTCCGCTTTTTCTACAGCCTTTCCCCCTCTTTTTTCCGGAACTTTCTCCATGGCTATTACGGGGGCATCAATTGCCGGCGCAGCGGAAACAGATGGGGAAGATGCGGTTTGTATTTCTTTAGGTTTCCCTGTGAACAAGTCCTTGATCATTGCAAGCTTGGTTTGCGCAGCGGCGTTACCCTTGTCCAGTTGCAATGCCTTGCCATATGCCTGACTTGCCATCTTTGCATATACGTCCCCCAGATTCTCATACGCAGTCGCATAGCTGGGGTGGGTCCGTATCGCCGCTTCGAGCGCACCCTTGGCTTTGTCATATTGGCCCTGGCTTGCATAGAGCACCGCGAGATTATTGTATGGCTCCGGCAGATCCGGGTATTCTTCGGCGAGTGAAGAAAATATACCGATGGCGTCCGCGATCTTATTTTGTTCAGTCAGTATCAGGCCTTTCTGGAAGCGCATCTGGGCATCCTTTGGCTTGAGGGCGAGGTAAGCATCTGCTTGCTCCAGCGCCTTGGCGAAATTGCCCTGCTTGTAGAGTTTGGCAACTGTATCGTTCTCATCGGCAAGCGCGGCGGGATTCGACAGCAGCAGCGCGGCAGCTGCCATTAATGCGCTTATGAGGGGAAAATCCAGCATTTTCATTGTGCTATACTGCTCCGATTTTTGTTGGGTTGTCCCGGAATCCTCGGGATTCTACCAAGAAGCCTGTCTAATTCACAATCTTGCCAGATGCTCAAAATTCATAACTCGCTCGCCAGGGAAAAACAGGATTTTATTCCCCTCGTTCCCGGCAAGGTCAAAATATATGTTTGTGGCATGACGGTCTACGACTATTGCCATCTTGGTCACGCTCGCATGATGGTGGTATTCGATATGGTACAGCGCTGGCTTCGAGCGAGCGGTTTCGATGTGACGTACGTACGCAATATAACCGATGTTGACGATAAAATTATCAAACGGGCCCAGGAAAATAACGAATCCATCGACGCGCTGACCGATCGTTTTATTCGGGCTATGGAAGAAGACGCCGCCGCGCTCGGCGTCGCGCCGCCTACATGTGAACCACGAGCGACTCGCCATGTGGAGGATATGATTGGCATGATTCAGATTCTGATGGAAAAAAACCTTGCATACGCGGCGCCCAACGGCGATGTGTATTATGCGGTGCATAAATTTCCTGGCTACGGAAAACTTTCCGGAAAATCGCTCGATGATTTACGTGCGGGGGAACGCGTAATAATCGATCCATACAAAGAGGACCCGCTGGATTTCGTATTATGGAAAGCCGCCAAACCCGATGAGCCGCAATGGGATTCGCCCTGGGGCAGGGGGCGTCCCGGGTGGCATATTGAATGCTCCGCAATGGCTGAGCGTTATCTCGGCGAACACTTCGACATACATGGGGGCGGACAGGATTTGCAGTTTCCTCATCATGAAAACGAGATTGCGCAAAGCGAAGGCGCGCATGACCATCCTTTCGTGAATTACTGGATGCATAACGGCTTTGTGCGCGTCAATGATGAAAAGATGTCAAAGTCGCTGGGCAATTTTTTTACCGTACGCGAGATTCTTGCTCGCTATCAACCGGAAGTGGTGCGCTTTTTCATTCTTCGGGCGCATTATCGCAGCCCGCTGAACTATTCAGATCAACATCTTGAAGATGCCAAGCGTGCGCTTGATCGGCTTTACACTGCACTGAGAGGAAATGAAGCCGGCGAGGCTGTGGCCGCCATAGACTGGCAAGAGCCTCATGCACGCCGTTTCAGGGAAGCGATGAATGATGACTTCAATACGTCCGATGCTATAGCGGTGCTGTTTGATCTCGCGAATGAGGTCAACAAAACCGGATCATCACGGGAAACGGCGCTAATGAGAGCGTTGGGCGGAGTGTTGGGATTATTGCAACAGAATTCGCAGCAATATTTTCAGGACGCCGGACTCGCAGGTGATCCTGCATTCACACCGGAACGTATCGAGCAACTGATTCAGCAACGCCTCATTGCCCGGGCAAACAGAAATTATAGTGAGGCCGATAGTATTCGCAGGGAATTACTGGAGGCTGGCATTATGCTGGAGGATGGACCTCAGGGCACTACCTGGCGCAGGGAAACAAGTTCTTCTATCCTTTAATATTACACGAAAGATATTTTTATAAAATTTCAGCCTCGATCATCAGAGTCGTCCGTTACACTTGATCGTTCCATTCCGTTATATTCCAGAATATAAGGATAGTCAAAAATGGAGTTGCAAATTAAAAGGACAGATTTTTCTGAAGAGAGCACGATTGGCGAGTTATCGGTAAATGGCGTATTTGAGTGCTACACCCTGGAGGATAAAGTCAGACCCGTCAAAATTGCCGGAAAGACAGCCATACCATCCGGCCGCTATGAAGTGATTATCAATTTCTCACAGCGGTTTCAAAAACAGCTTCCGCTTCTTCTTAATGTGCCGAATTATGAAGGCGTCAGGATACATAGCGGAAATACGGCCGCGAACACCGAGGGATGCATATTGGTCGGTGAGACCAAAACTGATAATTTCGTCGGCGAAAGCCGATGGGCCTTCAATCGACTATTTGAAAAACTGAAGGTTGCGGCGGAAAGCGAAAAAATATTCCTGGAAATAGCGTAGTAGCGTGCCAGGCTTGAAGGAAATCGCCTGCAAAAGCGGTCTGGCGAGTCATATTCGTGGCTTTTTCGGCCAGTAGAATAACTATGGGCCTTCAAATATTCAAAATCTGTCTTACCCATTCACTTTTTCGCTGTGATTCTTCAAGTCCGACGGCTGCTAGAAGCGCGAACGGAGCCCAGTTGAAAACAAGAATTAATGGTCGTCTTCCCATGTTGGGTTTCTTTAAAATGCTGCTCCTCGGCTCCGCTATATGGTCTTTTTGTGCGCTTGCACAAACCGAGGCCATGCCGTTTGCGCAGGAGAAAACGTATCTGCTGCCCTCGGGCCAAAAGGTTGCTGTCACATTCCGTGAGCGTCAATGCAAAAGCGGAGAATGCCACGAAGTTGACGCGGGCACATGGGGCGTGGATGGTGGTATCCCAAAGTTTGTTACTGAAACATTTCTCGTCTTCATAGACAGTAAACAATTTGTCATCCCCGAAAAATTCTATAAGGATATTACCAATACGCGCTCTCTGGACGTTTCTGAGCTGAACGGGCAGGTTATCCTCGAACTCAAGGGAGGCGATGCTGCCGGTGCATATTCGGCACGCTTTAAATTGGGCGGTATGTGCGGGTTCGAGCGAAAAATCTGCGGCGAGGTGTGCGAGGAAATCTGGGAGCGCACCACCTGGTACAACTCGTTTGCATACGACTGGGACCCGGGTTGCGAAAGTGGGATTCAATGAATAGTGTACGTTATCGCGGATACTTGTTGCGGTGTCTCAGGTTGGGGTGTCTCGGCGATGTTACATTTTGGAATTTACAGATTGATGGGCGCGGGGCCGAGGTAGCCTGGACATGACATCGAGGCGATAAGCGATTGCCCCGTGTAACTTCCAACCCACTGTAAAGGTTCGGCGAAAATTAACGGATGCATTGATATCAAATAAAACCTGAGAAGGAGAACGCGTGACCTCGGTATTCGAAGCGCTTTCGCGTGCGTTCCGTGATTTATTTCAGTTTCAGGTTTTATGGATCGTCATTTGGCCCATCCTGGCGGCTAGCCTGTTGTGGCTCCTGTTAGGAATCGCATTCTGGAGTACTTTCTCGGGATGGATTGCGAGCGGCCTCACGGCGATCGGCATTCAAACCTGGCTCGAAGGCGTCGAACCCAGGTGGGTCGCCTACGGAATTCAGGCAATTGCACATCTGATTCTGTTTGTGCCGCTTGTTTTCGTTACCGCGCTGGTGATCACCGCCTTATTCGCGATGCCTGCCTTGATTCATCTGGTTGCAGACCGTGACTACCCGCATCTTGCCCGCGAAAACGGTGGCGGTTTCGCTGGCAGCCTGCTCAATGCGCTGATTGCCCTCGGAATATTTGTCGCTATTTGGCTGATCACGCTTCCTTTGTGGTTAATCGGGGCAGGCCTGGTCATACCATTTATTGCTACGGCGTATTTGAACCAGCGCCTGTTCCGTTATGACGCCTTGGCGGAGCACGCTAGTCAGGACGAAATGCGCGCGATATTTTCCTCCCAGCGGTCGTTACTGTGGGGCTTGGGGCTCCTGACCGGTCTGGTACAATTTATACCGATTCTAAACTTGTTCGCACCAGTGCTGACGGCACTGGCCTTCATTCATTTCGGTCTGGCACGCCTGAAAAACTTGCGTTCACTCCCGTGATCGCGATCGGAGCGCGGGTCTACTGCAGCGAGCAGCTTGCCTGACATTTTATATCAAACTTATTCTCGGACACCGTCCGTCCCATGAGCAGCCCGGTTTTTCGTCTATAGTGTTTATTACGGGTACATAATGTCTTAGATAACCGACGCTGCGCTGCCGATTGCTGAACCAACGATTATCAGGGGGTAACGTTTATGCAAGTTCATTCTATTCTTCGTTTAATCACGCTAGGATTGGTGGCGGCGACTGCAGGCATTACCATGTTTGCACAGGCGGAAGAGTCAGGTTCATCCATGCCACCCGGATCCGTTCATAAGCACCACGAACAGCGGGATCAGCCAGACACTGATGATAAAGCCGCGCCAAGGCTGCTGAACCTTGGCGCGCATACCTTTCCCGTCAGCACACGAAACAAGCTGGCGCAGAAGTATATCAACCAGGGATTGAACCTGTCCTACGCATTCAACCATGCCGAGGCGGGCCGCTCTTTCCGGGAAGCGGCGCGGCTTGACCCTTCCCTGGCGATGGCGTATTGGGGGCAGGCACTCGTGCTCGGCCCCAACATCAATGCAGCAATGGCGCCGGAGAACGAGGCGCTCGCCCTGGAGTTCGTGCGGAAAGCCGCCTTGCTTGGTTCGAAAGCGTCGCCCCGCGAGCGGGCGCTTATCAGCGCGATCGAGAAGCGCTATAGCGGCAAACCCGAGCAGCGAAAGGCGAACGATAAAGCTTATGCGGATGCGATGCGGGATGTGCATGAGCAATTTACAAACGACCTCGATATTGCAGTGCTCTATGTCGAGTCGATGATGGATCTCAACTCCTGGGGTTACTGGATGCGCGACGGTTATCCGCTAGAGGGAACCGCTGAAATCGTGGCACTGACCGAATCTGTCTTGCAACGAAATCCAAACCACCCAGGCGCGGCACATTTTTACATCCATCTCGTCGAATCGACCAGCACGCCCGAGCGGGCGGAAAAAGCGGCGGATAGGCTGCTTACACTGATGCCGGCGGCCGGGCACGTGGTGCACATGCCATCACACATCTATCAGCGGGTGGGCCGATATGCTGACTCGATTAAGAGCAATCAGCTCGCGATGGCAGCCGATGAGGCGTATCTGGCCCAGCGCCATGCACAAGGGATGTACCCGATAATGTACACCCCCCATAATATCCACTTTCTCTGGTTTGCAGCAACGGCGGATGGGCAAAGCCTGTTGGCGATCGAATCGGCACGGAAGGTGGCGGCAACCGTCAACGACACGGCTTTGGCAGGGGTGCCCGCGACAGCGGTGTTTCGGATTGTGCCGTACTGGGCGTATGCGAGGTTCGGAAAATGGAATGAGATTCTCCAGGAGCCCGCGCCACCATCTACGAACGCGTTTTTGAAGGGCGGTTGGCATTACGCACGTGGCCTTGCGTTTGTCGCGACGAGGCAGTTGCAGCAAGCCGAGCAGGAGTTGGACGCGTTGCGTGAGATCATGAAGAGCGGGTCACTGGATTGGCCGCTCTTCTCGCTCAATACCGCGCGCGCCGTACTGAGTATTGGTCCCGAAGTGCTAGCAGGCGAAATCGCCTCCGCTCGCGGGCAGTTCGATACCGCTATCGCGCATCTTGAACGGGCAATCCGCCTTGAGGATAGCCTGGCTTATACGGAACCGTCGGAATGGCAGTCTCCGCCAAGGCTGGCGCTGGGCGCTATCCTGCTCGAATCGGAGCGTCCAGCCGAAGCGGAAACGGTGTATTGGGAAGACCTTAGGCGCAATCGTAACAACGGGTGGGCATTTTATGGCCTGTTGCAAGCGCTGCGCTTGCAAAACAAGGATGATCAGGCAGCGCTCATTGAGGCGCGTTTCAAAAAGGCGTGGGAGCGCGCCGACGTGGAACTCAACGCATCCCGCTTCGGGTGCATTTCAGCACCGCCGGCAGGAAAGGCGTTGCAGTAGCGTGTGGCTGACGCATGCGGGGATACCTGTAGGCAGCCTCGTCCGCTCTCTGCAATTGTCTCGAGGATAAGAAGAGAATGTTAACGTAAGTGCTGGACTTACTTTCATTGTTCTTCGATGTTTTCCATGATAAGAGTGTTTCCGGTGCTTACGTGCCGATAGAGGATAACAGCGAGCGGGGAAGAAGCTAACACCATGAGTAAAAAGCAGCCGGCATCCGAACCTTTGATATGCACAATCGGACATTCAACGCATCCATTGGATGAATTCGTCAATCTGTTAAAGACAAACGAGGTCGTGCACGTGCTTGATGTGCGCACTGTGCCGCGGTCCCGGCATAATCCGCAGTTCAATAAGGAAACGCTGCCCGGTTCTCTGGAAGTGGCGGGCATCAAATACACGCATATGCCAGGGCTTGGCGGGTTGCGGCATGCTCATCAGGATTCTATCAACGGGGCCTGGCGCAACGCGTCTTTTCGCGGATATGCGGATTACATGCAAACGCCGGAATTCGCCGCGAATGTGCAGGATGTGATGGAGCTTGCCGGGAATCAACGGTGCGCGCTGATGTGTGCTGAAGCTGTTCCATGGCGGTGCCATCGTTCGTTGATCGCCGATGCGCTTACCGTGCGTGGAGTGCGGGTTGAAGATATCATCAATACGCAGGGACGGAAGGTACATTTGATAACTCCCTGGGCGCAAACGGATGGTTTGAGAATTTTTTATCCTCCGCAAGAGAATCTGCCGTTGCAGGAAGAATTTGATAGATAAGGATGGTTGCCGCGTTCATAATGCGGGTCATAAATAACGAAGTGAACCAATAGCAGGGGAGTAGCTCAATTATGAAAATTTTGTGTGTTCAGTGCACAGCGCTTATTGCCTTCATGATGCTGGTTCCCCAGTCTGCCACAGCATTTGAAGACACCCGGTTGGGACAGCAGGAGCCAGACAAGAATCAGGTAAAACAGCGAGGGCAGCAAAATCCCGAGCTGAAACCGTGGGAGGCGAGACCATGGGATCCAAAGCCGTCGGCATCGAAACCATGGGAATCAAGACCGTGGGACGCTGCTTCGGAAGAGGTGAGGCCAAAGGATTTGAGGTCCGGTGAGGAGCGGAAAGCTGCCGACGAGAGGCGTCGCGTAGGTAGAAAAGCCAGGAAGGAGCGGTCTGAAAAAAAGGAAAATACGGAAGAAGTCAGCAGTTATCAGGATCGCGTCAAGCAACGTCAGAACAAATGGCAAAGGCACCAGATGGAAAGCGAGCGGTATTATCCCACAGGCATGAGATGACAAATAGGTGCAATAATTGCCCGCTGATTTGATGAGATTGGGGTGGCATACCCAAGGAATAAAACGGCAGTCTTTTTATTCATGCATGAGACGCCGGCATCTCGCTTAGGAGTCGCATTCCGCGATATTGCACCTTGCTCTGCATCCCAAAAAAACGCTCATTCCACCCCGTCCAACTGCCAGATTTAGGATAATATAAACATTAAACCCGGCGAGCACAGATATCAGATGACCATGCACTCGTGCTGTCATCCGCTGATCCGACAGTGGCAGAAAAGGGTGACCGCCTTAGTCACCTTTTCTCCAATTTACTCTTTGGTGCAGTCTTTCCGTCGCTCGATGCCGGTCGGGTGACCGCCTTAGTCACCTTTTCTCCAATTTACTCTACAACATCATGCCTGGAACCCTGCTGATTATTGCTTCCGCCGCCATATTACTTGTCACCATGGCTTTTCTGGTGATCAGGCTCAGCATGCTTTCGACGATGGTGCGCGAACTGTTGGGGCATCAGGCGAAGTCGATGGAAGACAAACACCGCGACATGCTCAAGGACCTGCACGAGGGGTTGGCGAAGCAGGGGGATCGATTATCGGAGGCGCTCGGTAAAACTTCCGAGCAGTTGCGCGGCACGGTAGAGTCGCGATTGGACCAGATCAGCGGCCATGTTACCGAGCGTCTTGACGAAGGGTTCAAAAAGACAAACGAGACTTTTACCAGCGTCATGACGCGGCTTGCGACTATTGATGAGGCGCAGAAAAAAATAGATAGCCTCACCACCAATATGGTGAGTCTGCAGGAACTTTTGGGTGACAAGCGTTCCCGCGGCGCATTTGGCGAGGTGCAACTGGAAGCGCTGGTTCGCAATATTCTGCCTGCCGCTGCCTATACAATGCAGCACACGCTTTCCAACGGTAGCCGTGCCGACTGCGTATTGAGGCTTCCTCCCCCGACCGGCATGGTGGCGGTGGACTCAAAATTTCCCCTTGAAAACTTTCATCGCATGTTCGACCGCCATGCGGATGAAGCCAGCCGGGCCTTGGCTCAAAAGCAATTCAAGGCAGACGTGAAGAAGCACGTGGACGATATCGCCAGTAAATATATTCTGCCGCCGGAAACCTGTGACGGCGCGGTGATGTTCGTTCCGGCGGAGGCCGTTTTTGCCGAAATCCATGCCTATCACTACGATGTGGTCGATTACGCCATGCAGAAGCAGGTATGGATAGTCTCACCGACAACCTTGATGGCGGTGCTGAATACTGCGCGCGCAGTGCTTAAGGATATCGAAACCCGCGAGCAGGTGCATATCATCAAGGACGAGCTCTCCAGGCTCGGTAAGGATTTTGCGCGATTCGACGAGCGCATGAAGAAGCTTGCCGATCATATCCGCCAGGCTAATCAGGATGTGGAAGAGGTACACGTTTCGAGCCGTAAGATCAGCCAGCGCTTTGCCCGGATCGACGCGGTGGAATTGGAAGTCCCCCAGGTTGAAACCCCTGTGCTGGAACCTGGCGATGGTTGATTCCGAATCTCTATGCTTTCGAACTTTAGAGCCTGGTATCGTCGCCGCATCCTTAAAAAAGAATCCATACCTGATGATATCTGGCAACAGGCCATCACGCGTCTGAGATTTTTGCGTGGCCTTGATGCGGATGAGTTAGAGCGATTGCGTGAAAACGCCACGCTGTTTCTTCATGCAAAGCAGATCAGTGGCGCGCATGGGCTGATCGTCACCGATGAAATGCACGTGCTGATCGCAGCGCAGGCTTGCATTCTGATCCTGAATCTCGACCTCGATTATTACAACGGCTGGGTTGAAATTATCGTCTATCCCGGTGAATTCATACGCAATTATGAGTATGTGGACGAAGATGGCGTGGTGCATCATGCGGCCGAGGCCGTATCGGGAGAATCCTGGCTCGGCGGACCCCTGATACTTTCCTGGGAAGATGCTTCCACTACTGGCGCCGAGGTGGGGTATAACGTCGTAATACACGAGTTTGCGCATAAACTCGACATGCTGAATGGCGATGCCAACGGATTTCCGCCATTGCATGCGGACATGAGCCGGCAAGCATGGAGCGAAGCTTTCAGTGAAGCTTATGCGGCTTTTTGCAGACGCGTCGATGCGGATGAGGCGATGGAAGTGGATCCCTACGCAGCCGAGGATCCAGCGGAGTTCTTCGCGGTAATGAGCGAAACATTCTTTGAAATACCCTTGGCGGTAAAATTACATTTTCCTCGGGTTTATGAGCAGTTGGCACTGTTTTATCGTCAGGACCCTGCCGCACGTTGGAGCAAATTGTGACCGGATATTACATTAGCGGCGATATTGGCGGAACCAAGGTATTGCTACAGGCAACTGAACTAAAGGACGGCAACGCCCAGGTATGGTGCGAACGCCGTTATGCCAGTCAGGAATACTCGTGTTTTTCCGATATGCTGAAGGAGTTCTTGAGGGAGACAGTGACGCTGGGTATTGGCTCCAGTCCCATAAGCGCCTGCTTTGCGGTGGCGGGACCCATCACGCAACAGGTGGCAAGTCTCACCAACTTGCCCTGGGTGATGAATAGCGCGGCTATCACAAAAGAATTTTCCATTCCTGTCGTTAAACTCATCAACGATTTCAAGGCAGTGGCATTGGGTATTGAAACCCTGCCCGAGAGTGACCTGGTGACGCTGCAGGCGGGGAAGCCCTCTGCCATGGAGCTTCGGGTTACGCTTGGCGCTGGTACAGGGATGGGTGTGGCGTGGCTCATTTGGCAAGACGGCCGCTATATACCCTTGTCCAGTGAAGCAGGGCACATGGAATTTGCTCCCGCGGATGAATTGCAGGATCGCTTGCTCCAATATTTGCGAAAGAAATTTGGCCATGTATCGGTCGAGCGGATACTATCAGGACCGGGATTGACAAATACTTTCAATTTTCTGCAAGCCGACTTGAATAACACGCCGGCGCTTGTGCAGGTGCGGCTGAAGCCTGATGGCGCCGCGCAAGTGGCAGACCTTGCTTTCAACCACAAGCACCCCATTGCCGTCAGGGCGATGGATTTATTTGTTGAGATTTATGGTGCTTATGCAGGGAATCTGGCGCTGGCGGGGCTGTGTCGTAATGGTGTGTATGTGGCGGGCGGCATTGCCCCCAGAATCATCGATAAGCTGAGAGAAGGCCGTTTCATGAAAGCGTTTCGTGACAAAGGACGTTTTTCCTCATTGATGGAGGATATCCCTGTGCATGTGGTGATGAATCCAAAAATCGGACTGCTGGGTGCTACGCAAGAAGCGCAGCGTATTGCCAGAAACAATTAATGACTGCGTTGCCCCGCTGACGTGGTTATCATGAGTCGTTGCCATGAAAATAACGGTCAGTCCGGTTTGGCGTCAATCCTCGGTCGCCAGTAGAAGGGAGCATAGCGAACGGCCCAGAGTGTGAAGCAGATCAGCCAGGACAGACCTGCCAACAGGTATAGGGTCATGGTGGCCGTACCGAAAGCGTCAGGCAAAAGATCGGGAAATATCCGCAGCAAAACCGCGATTTGAAACCCGATAAACAGCAGCCGGGTAAATTTATCCAGCACCAGCGCGTTTCCCGAATGCCCTAGCGTGACGCGCGAAGCCATGCCCAGCACCATATTGGCGAAGTATCCGATTGCCAGCGCATGCAGCGGTGCGAGGGCAAATACCAATAATTCGCCGCCGCTCATAAAAAACACCAGACTTTGCGTTCCATATAGCAGCATGGAAAGCCCGAGCCACGCAAAAGCGATATGCAGCACAGCGAGAAGGTGGACCCTGAAGCTGCGCAATAACCCCCAGGTTAAAGACAAGTATACGGCGCAAGCGGCCAAGGGCAAGTCGAACAGCCACAGATAGGGAAATGCGTTTTTCCATAATTGCAATATGCCGTGCGCAGCGGAAAACGTGAGCATCAGCCAGAGTATCCAGTAGGGTCTTACCAGGACATAATCCTCCAGCACCCGGCTCGAGAAAAACGGGATCATGCGGTGGCTCACCGTCATGACAACCGGCAGCAGAAAAAACCAGATTCCAGCATTGCGTGAGAAATCCAGCATTAGGGAATTTTCGGTCAGCAACCATAGCAGGTAAGCGGCTATCCCCAGCCATCCGGATATGAGTGCTGCGCTGGCTGCGTTTGCATGGCGCCTATCCTTATCCTTTGCTTTGAGGAGAACACGCAGCAGCGCGTAAATCGCTATACTGAATCCTGCCAGCAACGCCGCCACGCCTGCGGTAGCGATCAGTTTTTCAGTCGCCAGGCCGAGATAAAAGAGTGTGACGCCCGCAACCATCAGCAAGCAGGAGGTGACAAAGTGCCGTGGCTGAATTTTTTCTCCATTCATCCAACTGGGAAAAGTGGTAAATAAAAAACCCAGGATAAAGAACGAGAAAAAACCGTAGATCATCAAAAAGGCGTGAGCCCAGATCGGCGCTATACTCCATTCCAATGGAGCCCCGGCAATATCGTGGCGCCCCATGAGATCGAGTACCCACCACAACAATGTGAACACACCTTGCAGAGCTCCCGCCAGAAACATGGCATGATGCGGCGCTGCAGCAAGACGGTGCCAGACAGACGCGCTGTTATTCATATATTGAGTAGCCAGGATAAGCTGGTTTACTTGAGAGCGGATATCATTACGGCGCTGTAACGATCTAATAATAGTGGGCCTGAACCTGAAGGTCAGCTTTTTTAAAATATCAATATCTGAATTTCAATATTTTCTGGCGCAACATCAGCATATGAGCAAAGCGTTTACCAAGGAAACAGAACCCGCTGATGACCTTGAAGAGGAGGTTATCCACACCACATCCTCTTTACCGGCTGGCAGCAGAAACTACATCACCCCCGGAGGCCATGCACGGCTGATGGACGAGTTTCAATGGCTGATGAATAAAGAGCGTCCCCATGTGACCGCTACAGTATCATGGGCTGCCAGCAATGGCGACCGTTCGGAGAATGCCGACTATATCTATGGAAAAAAGCGCCTGCGCGAAATCGACGGGCGTATACGTTTTCTGACCAAACGCCTGGATATAGCAGAAATTGTGGATCCGGCCGCCCCCAGAGATGACGAAACCCGTATTTTTTTCGGCGCAACCGTTACATTCGCCAATGAGAAAGGCGACGAAAAAACAGTTGCTATCGTAGGTGTTGATGAGATCGATACGTCCAAAGCCTACATCAGCTGGATTTCACCCATGGCACGCGCATTGATCAAGGCGCGGGAAGGGGACGTGGTGACATTGCACGCGCCGGGTGGGACTGAAGAACTGGAAATTCTGGAAGTCAGATACCAGATGATTCCGATGGAACCATTCGGACAAGCGGATGAGGCTGAGATAAGGGCAGCTGATACAGATAGCCGCTGAAGTTACTTGCGTCCAGCCATGAAATTTATCAGTTCCCGCGACAATCCATTCTTTAAAAAAATGATCAAGCTGGCCGGGTCTGCGCAACAGCGCAGAGCAACCGGCTTGACACTGCTCGATGGCATACATCTGGTCGCCGCCTATCATATCGCACTGGGGCAGCCGGAAGCCCTCATCATGAGCGAGTCAGGCAGGAAAAGCGCGGAAATAAAACGCTTGCTGGAGGAATGGAAACCCAGGGAAGGTTTGAGCCTTGTTATGCTGAGCGATTCGCTGTTTCGCGAGATTTCTCCAGTCAAGACTCCGACCGGTATCATGGCGCTGGCACGCATCCCCTCGGCCGAAACCATTCTCATACATAAACCTGTAAGGGATGAAAACGAGGGCGGAGGAAATGAAAGTTTTTGCGTGTTGCTCGAAGCCATGCAAGACGCTGGAAACGTTGGTTCCATACTGCGGTCTGCCGCTGCCGCGGGAGCAACGGATATTTACTTATCCAATGATTGTACGGATGCGTGGTCGCCCAAGACGCTGCGCGCCGCGATGGGCGCGCACTTTTTACTGCATATTCACGAACAATCCAATCTGGCGGAAGTGGCGCGTGCGTTTGGCGGTAAAGTAATCGCCACTAACCTGAGAGCGAAAAGCAGTCTCTACCAGACCGGATTGACCGGGCCGGTCGCGTTGGTGTTCGGTAACGAGGGCGTGGGCTTGTCTGATGCGGTGCTGCAAGTAATCACTGACGAAATCAGCATTCCTATGCCCGGTGGAACGGAATCACTGAACGTGGCGGCAGCGGCGGCAATATGTTTTTTTGAGAGAGTAAGACAGATGGAATCGGTTCGATGAAATGTTCAGCTTCAGATTTCCGGATTTCCTTTGCCTTGGCATCCCTATGGCTTTGCTTGCGATACTGTATCGGCTTCAACTTCCTCCGGCATGATCCAGCCAGTGTTCCAGCCCCTGTGCATTAAGCCCGACATCCAGGCTTAACAGAGAGCGAATTTCTTCCCCCGGCAATCTGCAGCCGTGTGCGATAACTCGCTGCAACAGCAACTCTCCAAGTTCCTCTACTAGTGCGGAATGCCTGTTGGGAGCGCTGTGCAGTTTCCTGCCTATCGACACGTGGGCATCGATCAAATCGTGCATCTCGGCCGCATGGCGCGGCAAATGGCCGATGCGGCCGTAGTGTGTAAGAAAAGCATAAGAAGGGTGGTAACTCATGATCCGGTGCAACGAGGCATGCGCGGCTATCGGATCGAACTGCACCGGCGTAGTGGTCGGAAACACGAACTCCATGCCGTCCACGTCGAATTCGCGATAGGAGATGCCGAACGTGTCGCCGGTAAAAAAAGACTGGCTTTGCTTATCGAAGATGGAGTAGTGATGACGTGCGTGGCCTGGCGTGTCAAGAAAAAGTAATGGCCTGCCGTTGAAATCCAGGCTGAATCCATCGGGTGCCTCAATGATGCGATTTGCCTCCACTGGACGGATAACCCCATAGATACGTTTGAATTCCGCTTCGCCATACACTTCCGTTGCGCTTGCAACCAGCCTGGCGGGGTCGGCCATGTGTCGCGCACCGCGGGGATGCACCACCAGTTTCGCATTGGGAAAGCGATGCATGAATTCGCCCGCGCCCCCAGCGTGATCCAGATGTATATGGGTCAGGAAAACGTACGCTACGTCCGCAGGGTCGATATTCTTTTTGTGCAGGATTTCCATCAGGCCGGCTACGGAAGATGATGTTCCCGTATCCACCAGCGCCGCTTTTCCTGCTTCGACAATCAGGTGAATCGCAGCCAGTCCCGTGCGGAGATAGCCCGCGTCGATAGCGCTAATACCATTAGCGTAGTCGATGAACTGAGGCACGCGGACGGGCAGCGTCGGAGTATCAGTTGATGCTTCTGCTTGGGTATGAAGGCGATTATTCGTCAAGTTAATTGTATCGGTAAGCTATCCAAAACCAAACCCTTGCTATGCTATGGGTTGTTTCAATTGTTCAAGTATCGCGGGGTTTTCCAGCGTAGAAACATCCTGGGTTATTTCCTCACCTATAGCCAGCGTGCGCAGCAAACGCCGCATGATTTTGCCTGAACGGGTTTTCGGGAGATTATCGCCGAAGCGGATTTCATCGGGTTTGGCAATAGGACCGATTTCTTTCGATACCCAGTCACGCAATTCCATTGCAATATTGCGGGCATTCTCGCCCTCCGGGCGCTCGCCCTTGAGCACCACGAATGCGACAATGGCTTCGCCCCTGATTTCATCGGGTTTCCCCACCACCGCAGCTTCTGCGACAAGGGGGCTGGCCACCAGTGCGGATTCGATTTCCATAGTGCCTAAACGGTGACCGGCAACGTTCAACACATCGTCAGTGCGCCCCATTATCCAGAAATAGCCATCCATGTCACGGTTGGCGGAATCGCCCGCCAAATAGTACTTGCCGCCAAGTTCTTCGGGAAAATAGGTTTGCTTGAAGCGCTCCGGGTCGCCCCATAAAGTACGTGCCTGCGGCGGAAACGGGCGTTTGATGACAAGAAAACCGCCCTTGCCGTTAGGCAGGTCGTGACCTGCCTCGTCCACAATGGCTGCCATGATGCCGGGCAAGGGCAGCGTGCAGGAGCCGGGCTTGAGCGACACCGCGCCGGGCATGGGGGCAATCATATGGCAGCCCGTTTCGGTCTGCCACCAAGTGTCCACAACCGGGCAGCGGGACTGGCCGACAACAGTGTAATACCACATCCACGCTTCCGGGTTGATCGGCTCACCTACCGAACCGAGCAGGCGCAAAGAGGAAAGATCATATTTTCCGGGCAACTCGGGCCCCAGTTTGATAAGCGACCGGATCGCAGTGGGCGCCGTATAAAATGAGGTGACTTTATGGTCCTGAATTATTTTCCAGAAGCGACCGGCGTCGGGATAAGTGGGAACTCCCTCGAAGATGACCTGGGTGGCGCCCACTGCCAGCGGACCGTAGGTAACGTAGCTATGTCCTGTAACCCAGCCCACATCGGCGGTACACCAGAAAATATCGGTGGGTTTGTAATCGAAAATCCATTCCATGCTTGTGATCGCGCCCAGCAGGTAACCCGCTGAAGAGTGCTGCACACCTTTTGGTTTGCCGGTGGAGCCAGAGGTATAGAGCGTGAATAGCGCGTGCTCGGCATTGACCCATTCGGGCTCGCAGGTGTCGCTCTGGTCCCTGATCAATTCGTGCCACCAGATGTCGCGTGCCTGCAATTGCAGGTTGTCGTCACTGCGCTTATATACAATGACTGATTTCACGGACTCGGTTTTACCCATGGCGAGCGCTGCGTCCACTGCGGCTTTCAAATGGTTGACTTTGCCGCCTCGCCGTTGCTCGTCGGCGGTAATGACAGCCACTGCACCTGCATCAAGAATACGCTCATGAATGCTTTTGGAGGAGAAGCCGCCAAATACCACCGAATGAGTCGCACCAATGCGGGCACAGCCCTGCATCGCCACTACGGCTTCGATACTCATCGGCATGTAGATAATGACACGATCGCCTTTCCTGATGCCAAGAGATCGCAGACCATTGGCAAACCGGCAAACGCGACGATGAAGATCACGGTATGTGGAACGGGTGATTGAGCCGTCATCCGCTTCGAAAATAATCGCGATTTTGTCTGGCTGGGTTGCCAAGTGCCGGTCCAGGCAGTTGAACGAAACGTTCAGCTCGCCGTCATCAAACCATTTGAAGAAAGGATGGTTCGTTTCATCCAATACGCGGGTGAACGGTTTGTGCCACAATATGTGTTCGCGTGCCAGTTTGCCCCAAAATGCAGGAAGGTCTTTTTCAGCTTCGGCGCAGAGGGCGTGATAAGCTTCAATGCCCGCCACATTAGCTTGTTTAACAAACACCGGGTCCGGTGGAAAAATGCGCGTTTCATGCAGAATGGATTTGATTGCGGCCACGGGACGCCTCCGATGAGTTTTTATTTGGGAGATCGGTGAAATTGTATCATTCATAAATTCATAATATGTACCGAACCGCTGAATTAGCGCTAAACGGAAACAGATATTCCCTGGGCAACCAGTTATAATTCAACAGGGGTCTATTTCATTAAGTATAAAATTTTGCTAAAATAGCAATGACTATGGGCTCTTTCTAGCCCATTTTTTGTTTGTGCCGGCACTATGGATCTGTATGAATTGCTCGAATCGACCTTGACCGGGCTGGGCTATGAGCTCGTCGACGTGGAGCGGTCTGCGCGAGGGAAGATGTTGCGTGTGTTTATTGACAAACCCGACGGTATTACCGTAGATGATTGCGGGGCCGTCAGCAATCATCTGAGCCGCTTGCTCGCGGTTGAGAACATCGATTACGATCGGCTGGAAATTTCATCGCCCGGCTTGGACAGGCCGCTGAAAAAGGCCGCTGATTTCATCCGCTTTGCGGGTGAGTCGGTTAAACTGAGGCTACGTGTGGCGTTACAGGGTCAAAGAAATTTCGTCGGAATTTTGCGTGAAGTGAACGACGGGGTATTAAAGCTGGAAGTGGACGGAAAAATGCTTGATCTGGATCTAAACAATCTTGAGAAGGTTCGTCTGGTTCCAAAATTGTAATTATTCGAGAGAGATTGGCTGGAGGTAACATGACGCGCGAAGTTTTACTTTTGGTGGATGCGCTGGCGCGCGAAAAGAATGTCGAGAAAGACATTGTTTTTATCGCGCTTGAATTGGCGCTGGCATCCGCGACAAAAAAGCGTTTTCACGAAGACGCTGATGTGCGCGTGTCGATCGATCACCAGACAGGCGATTATCAGTCATTACGCCGCTGGCAGGTAGTGGCGGACGATGCCGTGGAAGAGCCTGCCCGTCAAATTCCGTTGAGCGAAGCATTGCAGCGCAATCCTGAAATCCAATTGGATGAATTCGTCGAGGAAGTATTGGAGCCGGTGGAGTTTGGTCGTATCGGCGCTCAAGCTGCGAAGCAGGTGATATTCCAGAAAATTCGCGACGCCGAGCGCGAGCAGATCCTGAGCGATTTTCTGGAACGTAAAGAATACATGGTTACCGGGACCATCAAGCGGATGGAACGCGGCAACGCGATCATCGAGTCCGGCAGGGTTGAGGCGGCGCTGCCCCGCGATCAGATGATCCCGAAGGAAAATCTGCGTGTCGGCGATAGAGTGCGTGCCTATTTATACAAGATAGACCGGACCGCTCGCGGTCCGCAGTTGATATTGTCACGGATTGCACCGGAGTTTCTTGTAAAACTGTTTGAACTGGAAGTGCCGGAAATTGAGGAAGGTCTGCTAGAGATCAAAGTTGCAGCCAGGGACCCAGGTTCACGTGCCAAGATTGCGGTCAAATCTCACGATCAGCGCGTTGACCCGATCGGTACCTGCGTAGGTATGCGGGGTTCGAGGGTGCAGGCGGTGACTGGAGAGTTGGCGGGAGAAAGGGTGGACATCATTTTATGGTCCGACGATCCCGCTACCTTCGTGATCAATGCGCTGGCGCCCGCCGAAATCAGCAGCATTCTGGTGGATGAGGAAAAGCACAGCATGGACATTGTGGTGGATGAGGATAACCTTGCCCAGGCTATTGGACGTGGAGGTCAGAATGTGCGGCTTGCGTCTGAGTTGACGGGCTGGGAACTCAACATCATGACGATGGAAGAGTCACAGGCAAAAAATGAAGAGGAATTTTCCGTACTCCGGCACCTCTTCATGGAAAAACTTGATGTGGATGAGGAAGTGGCTGATATTCTCGTGCAGGAAGGTTTTACCACGCTGGAAGAGGTCGCTTATGTGCCGCTCAACGAAATGCTGGAAATCGAGGCATTTGACGAGCAGACGGTCAATGAGCTCCGCACTCGAGCTCGTAACGCTCTTTTGACGGAGGCGATCTTCAGCGAGGAAAAAGTGGAGAATATAGCAGAAGACCTGCTTTCGCTGGAAGGTATGGATAGCCAGACAGCGCGTGAATTGGCGGCCAAAGGAGTGAATACTCAAGAGGATCTTGCCGATCTGGCTGTGGATGACCTGATTGAAATGGTCGAGATGGATGCTGAACGAGCCAGGCAGTTGATTATGGCGGCGCGCGCGCCGTGGTTTGCCTCGGCAGATAGGGCATAGGTTATTAAAGGTTATCAATGTCTCAAATGAACGTAGAACAATTCGCTAGTGAACTGGGTGTGCTTCCTGCAGTGCTGCTGGAGCAACTCCGGGCCGCTGGTATCCGCAAGCATCTGACTGAAGATAGTCTGACCGAAAGCGATAAAACCCAGCTTCTCGACTATTTGCGCAAAATCCACGGTGCCAACGAGGAAAAGGGCAAGATTTCTCTTCCGCGTCGGCAGACTTCCGAGATCAAGAAGTCGGATAGCACCGGTAAGGCCCGGAGCATCCAGGTGGAGGTGCGCAAGAAGCGTGTATTCGTAAAGGGCGACTTAACGACCGAGACAAAGGCGGCGGAGCCAGCCGCAACTTTCGTTCCGACTGCGACTACTGCGCCGATTCTCACGCCGGTGGTTGATGCGGCACAGCAGGCGTTGCGGCAAGAGGAAGCAAGAACACAGGCTGAATTGATTGCACGGCAGACTGCGGAACTGAGGGAAAAAAAACAACGGCAAAAGCCGGCAGCTAGCATCGAGGAAGTTGAGCCGGCAGCCGCAACCCCGGGCGAACCCGCGGCTACTCCTGAACCCGTACCCGCTGCGTCTGTCGGTACCCCAACTGTGGCGCCTGCGGTTGAGGCGGCCCAGCCTGCTCCAACCGAGGGAACATTGCATAAGCCGGTAGTCAAGCCGGAAGAGAAGGCGGCGAAGGCCGAGAAGAAAAAGAAGCAGACCAAGCAAGTGGTCTGGAAAGATGACAGGGTCGAGAAACGTGGAGGACTCAAGACGCGAAGCGATTTGTCCAGCGTCAAGGGTTGGCGTACGCGCAGAGATAGACACGGTAAAGCTACTACGGAAGATCAGGGCGCTCATAGCTTCTCCGTACCCACCGAACCGATTGTCCATGAGGTAATGGTGCCTGAGACCATTTCCGTCGGGGCGCTCGCGCAGAAGATGTCAATTAAAGCCGCCGAAGTTATCAAGACCTTGATGAAAATGGGGAACATGGTAACTATCAATCAGATGCTAGACCAGGAAACTGCCATGATCGTGGTGGAAGAACTGGGCCATGTCGCCAAATATGCGGCGCTGGATAGCCCTGAAGCCTTTCTTGCGGACACGGAACTACCCGGAGCGGGAATGAAGACAGAGCCACGTGCGCCGGTAGTTACCGTTATGGGCCACGTTGATCACGGCAAGACTTCGCTTCTTGATTACATACGTCGTACACGTGTGGCAAGCGGAGAAGCTGGCGGCATTACTCAGCACATTGGCGCCTATCATGTGGAAACTCAAAGAGGCATGGTCACGTTTCTGGATACGCCCGGCCATGAAGCTTTTACCGCGATGCGCGCCCGGGGCGCAAAAGTTACCGATCTGGTTATATTGGTCGTGGCGGCTGATGATGGCGTAATGCCTCAAACAATCGAGGCGGTACATCATGCCAAGGCCGCCAAAGTGCCGATCGTGGTAGGAATAACAAAAGTAGATAAACCTGATGCCAATCCTGAACGTATCAGGCAAGAACTGGTAACGCAGGGGGTCGTACCGGAAGATTGGGGTGGCGATACGATGTTCGTTGAAGTTTCCGCCAAGACTGGCCAAGGCATCGATTCATTGCTCGAAAGCGTACTGCTCCAGGCTGAAGTCCTGGAACTCAGGGCCGTAACGGATGGGCCTGCGAAAGGTATCGTCATCGAGTCGCGCCTGGATAAAGGCCGTGGCCCGGTGGCGACAATACTCGTTCAATCGGGAACTTTAAAGCGTGGTGATATATTGCTGGCAGGCGCAGTGTTTGGCCGAGTGCGCGCAATGCTCGACGAAAACGGCCGGCCGGTGGACCAGGCCGGACCTTCCATTCCGGTGGAAATTCAAGGCTTGTCAGAAGTTCCTGTCGCTGGCGAAACCGTAGTGGTGTTAACGGATGAGCGCAAAGCTCGCGAAATCGCGCTTTTCCGCCAAGGCAAATTCCGCGACGTAAAGCTTGCCAGACAACAGGCGGCCAAGCTGGAAAATGTATTTGAGCAGAAGGGTGAGGTCAAAGTACTCGCGCTTATCATCAAAGCCGATGTGCAGGGTTCTTACGAAGCGCTGACGCATGCACTGCAAGGGCTTTCCACCGACGAGGTCAGAGTTAATATTATCCACAGCGGGGTGGGGGCGATTACCGAATCCGACATCAATCTGGCGCTCGCGTCCAAAGCCGTTGTGATTGGCTTCAATAGCCGCGCGGATACAGTTGCGCGCAAGCTCATCGGTTCTACCGGAGTAGATGTGCGTTACTACGGTATTATTTACGAAGCTGTTGACGAAATCAGGGCAGCGTTATCGGGCATGATGACCCCCGACCGCAAGGAGAACGTTACGGGTCTGGTAGAGATACGCCAAGTATTTCGCATCTCTAAAGTGGGCGCGGTGGCCGGCTGCCTGGTGCTGGAAGGCGTCATCAAGCGCGGGTCGCTAACCAGGCTGATACGCAATGGCGAACTCATCCACACCGGCGAGCTCGACTCGCTGAAGCGTTTCAAGGACGACGTGAAAGAGGTGAGAGCGGGTTTTGAATGCGGTTTATCACTGAAAAACTTTAATGACATCCAGGTGGGGGATCAACTGGAAACATACGAAATCGTCGAAGTTGCGCGTAGCTTGTAACTGCCGCACCGGATGGGATCATCATGCCTAAAGATTATTCCCGCTCGCTGCGGATAGCCGACCAGATTCAGCGTGAACTCGCCGACTTGATTCGCAATGACCTCAACGATCCGCGTATTGGCATGATCACCTTGACCGGTGTCGAGGTGAGTCAGGATTACGCGCATGCCAAAGTCTTTTACACCACGTTGCGTAGCGAAAGTGACAATTTCCTAACCGGTAAAGGATTGGAGAACGCAACTGGATTTTTACGCAACCATCTGATGCATCGATTAAAGCTTAGAGTAATCCCGCAACTCCATTTCATTTATGATGAGTCGGTCGAGCGCGGTGTGCGTTTATCCCAACTGATAGATGAAGCCGTAGCGCAAGAAGCGCCGGCAAACGAACCGGATGATACCTGATCTGTGCCCGATCAGGTTTAGGTCACTTCTATTGATACTAAATCGTGTTCTAAAGCCCATACGCGTCAAACGTCACATCAGCGGCGTCCTGCTGCTCGACAAGCCAGCCCACATTTCGTCCAATCAAGCGTTGCAGATAGCCAAACGCATCTTTGCAGCGCGTAAGGCCGGTCACACAGGCACGCTTGATCCGATGGCAACCGGGCTGTTGCCCATTTGCTTCGGGGAGGCTACAAAGTTTTCGTCGGCATTGCTTGGGGCGAACAAGACCTACGACGCGACGCTGAGGCTGGGCTATATCAGTACAACCGGCGATGCCGAAGGTGAAATTTCAGTTGCAAGCGAAATAGAACCCGGGGATTTGCAGTTGGCGCCGCAGCAGATCGAGGCAGTGCTGAAAAGGTTTACCGGCACGATCATGCAGGTGCCGCCGATGTATAGTGCCCTGAAACATCAAGGGAAACCCATGTATGCTTACGCAAGGGAAGGATTGGAAATCGAGCGGCAACCACGTGAAGCCATCATTCATGATTTGCATATCGAGGTCATCGAGGGGAATGATTTACGCATCCTGGTCAAATGCGGTTCGGGTACTTACATCCGCACACTGGCTGAAGATATAGGCAAGGCGCTCGGATGCGGTGGGGCATATCTCACCCGCTTGCGCCGAAGCATTGTTGATAATTTTGACTTATCGCAAGCTTATACGCTGGATGCGCTTGAAGCTATGCCGCTGCCGCAGCGAGACTGTTGTCTGCTTCCGGTCGATATTTTCATGCGGGACTTGGCGACCGCTACACTGGATGCTGCGGCGGCGGCATCATTGCTTCAAGGACGGGTGATCTGCAACTATTTCTCGCAGGATCTTTTATCTGAGGGACAAAAGATTCGATTGTACGACCAAGCTAAACGTTTTCTAGGATTGGGGAAAATAACCGCGGGGGGCGAAATCGCCCCCAGTAGACTTATAGGGAACGTTTAAACCAGCCCGTTGGAGGTAGAGCAAAGACGTTTTCGCTGCTTCCCTGATACCGGTATATTTTTGCCGGATCACTCATCCAGAAGTGGTGCTTTGGCGGCCTAATCTGATCTGATAATAATTGGCTGACCTGATAACGGTTGATTACGCTGCACTGACCCCACCGATCTAGTATTGAAACACGTTAATTAGTCGTCCCTGAAATACGTCCGCAAGCCTTACAGATATTAACGTTGAGGGGTATACAAGGTCTGAGGAAATTGCCAGAATTGGCGTTATTTCCCTCTGATTTCTGGTGAATTCATGAAGCCTAAAAAGCAAGAGACGAGTACCTGCGACGACCTGTTTCGCCTGCGGTTGGAGCAGATACTGGATCAACGTCACGCCTTGTACCGGTTAGCGGACAAGATTGACTGGAATACAGTAGAAACCCGCTTTGGTGGGCTGTACGCAGAGGAAGGCCGCCCCGGCATCCCCATCCGGCTCATGGTTGGATTGCACTATCTCAAACACACCTTCAACGAATCGGACGAAACCGTTGTGGCACGCTGGGTAGAGAACCCCTACTGGCAACACCTCTGCGGGGAAGAATACTTCCGCCACACCCTGCCGATAGACCCCAGCCAAATGACCCGGTTTCGGCATCGGATTGGCGAGGCGGGTTGCGAATTCATGCTTGGCCTCACCGTCCGGACAGGACTTGCCACCCAAGCCGTATCCCTCACCTCGTTTGCAGTGGTGAATG